>NZ_JBWJVP010000166.1:0-23305 GCF_056339915.1 Blautia sp. ZXY-1-B12
GGAAACATCATCCAGCACCACCTTCTCACCAAACACCTTGGAAACATGCTCTATATTCAAAATATTCATAAATTCAAACCTCTCTCGTAATTTTCGCTTCCTGTCTGTTTCTGCTCACCTGTAACACTTCCACAAAAACTATAGAATTCGCTCCTTATTATACCATCTTCCCAGCCATTCTAAAACCCCCGGCACAGAAAAAACACTCCCCTCCGAATAAATCTATCCGAAGAGGAGTATCCTCAAAATCACATATTTTTGTTCCTGAAAAAGAATTGCTTAGTTCATCTCAGTTCCATTCTCAACTGCATACTTCAGTCCCTGCACAGCAACCGCCAGCGTAGCTTCCTCTACAGTAGCGCTTCCAAGATCACCCATATCCAGTGTCAGTGTATCATCATCATTCACTGCCACGCCAAAAGTAAGTGCCATCTCAGAAACTTCATCAGTAATCGTCACAGTACCGTTCTCTTCATCAAAAGTACCTTCGCCAACAAAGCTTACATAGTTATCATCCTGATCGATCACAAGTACTGAGCAGAAAGTTCCATCCTCATTAGCTGCATAAATAAAAGTCTCACCCGCTTCTGTTTCGCCGGAATAACACTCTGTCAGGATATCACCCATATCCTGATAAGTCTGATTGTAATCCGACTCATCACCGTCTGCCTCATAAGGCTCCAGGGTTGCAGTCAAGTCCAGACTGTCCGGATCATAAAGTTCCAGAAGATTCTCTTCCTCATTTGCCTGCACCAGATAAGTTACCATATTTTCATCATCATACGTGCCGTCGTCATTTGCGAACTGCATTACCAGAGCTGTATATTCTCCGTCTGAACTCAGAGCATATACACCAAGAACATCCTGCTCTTCATCCTTCCACTGGCCAAAAAACGAATTATCTTTGTAGAATCCGTAGATATCTCCTGCGCTGTCCTTCCAGAGTCCTAACATTGCCTCTGATACATCCGCGACATCTCCGTCATCTGCTGCTTCTTCTGTAGTCTCCTCTGCTGCCCATACCGGAACAACCATAGAGCTTACCATTGCAGCAGCACAAAGACCTGCCATTATTTTTTTCCAGTTTTTCATATTTTTTTACCATCCTTTCTTAAAATGTGTGTACATATTTCTAAACTGAATTTCTATGTTCTTACTATAAAAAATTTCAGTCTTATTTTCAAGATACATGGGATTAAATGACATTTTTCATGAAATATGGAAAAATGAATAAATACTTATGGTATTACTTGCTTTCAGTAAGGAATCCGTACTTGAATAACTCATGAAAATACGCTAAAATACAAATTATGTTTAAGTTAATTTAGGAGGTACTCCTTTTGAATATTGCAATCCTTGACGATTCAAAGGAAGATCTGCGTCAGGTAAAATCTGTCATTTCTTCTTATTATGAATCCCAGAATACATCCGCAGACATCCATTTGTATTCCAGCGCAGAAGCTTTTTTTACTAAATACATACCCGGATTTTACGACCTGATCATTATGGATATTTATATGGGCAGTATGACCGGTATGGATGCAGCCAGAAAGCTCCGCGAAGCCAGGGATACAACTGCTCTGATTTTTATTTCAAGCAGTGATTCCTTTGCTGTGGAAAGCTATGATGTACAGGCATCCTACTATCTGCTGAAGCCCTTTGACCCGGAGAAGCTTTGCCGGATTCTCTCAACAATCCAGTTCAGACAGTCACAGAACTCCAGATATATAGAACTGATCTCTGACCGTACCCCTGTAAAGATCCCTGTCAGGAGCATCCTGTACGTGGATACCTACCGCAATGCAGTTCAGGTACATACCACAGATGCAGGCATTATACGCTCCTACATAACCTTCCAGAAATTCGAAGAGCTTCTGGAGGGAATGAAATGTTTTCTCTCCTGTTACAGAGGCTGTATCGTAAATATGGATCACATCGAGAAATCCACAGATGAAGGCTTTGTTATGGACAATCAGGAGCTTGTTACTGTACGCAAGCGTGGCTCCAACGCAATAAAAAAAGCATATCTGGAATACTTATTCTCTTCAGACTCTGATAAATAAGTATTTCCGATATGCCTCTTCCCCTCCGGGCAGTAACTATTTATTTACTGTACTGTTTTCACCGGCAGAAAGATATTTACTTTAAAAATACCCTCTTCTGTATTAAAAACTACATATCCGCCCATTCGTTGTACCACTTCTGCTACAGACGCTGTTCCGATTCCAAAGCCTTCATGCTTTGTTGAATAAAAAACTTTTTCTCTTCGCTGGATTTCATTGGAATATGGATTTGAAATCTCTATCAGAAGCTTCTTGTTCTTAACCTTTGTAAGCATCTTTACATAAGGCTTATTTTCCGGCAACAGATCTTTTACTGCATCTACGGCATTTTCCAGAAGATTTCCATATATTTTGCACAGATCTGTATCTGAAATGCCAATATTCTGCGGCAGCATCATATCACATTCAAAAGGAATCCCTTTCTCTCTCAGTTCTCCTGCATAAAAATGGATCACTGCATCTACGGCCATGTTTCTGCAATAACAGATTCGCTTTTCCTCTTCTGTTATAACGGATGCATACTCCTGCAGGTATTCCATCATCTCCTGATATTTTCCCTGCTGGGTGTAAGACATGATGGTGCGCAGATGGTGTCTCATATCATGGCGCATCCTGCTGATCTCATCCACCTTTTCTGTAAGTTCCTCATAATTCTGTTTCTGTATCTGCAGTTTCTGTTCCATCTGACGGCTGTATTCTCTATAGGTAAGCTGAAATCTGTAAGCATTGGCAATCTCCATCCACAGAGTCAGTCCCACACTGGCTACAAGCACTACTGCACCAATTTCCGTAAACCACCCGCCAATGATCGGCTCATATAATCTCCATATCCGGTCTGCTGCCAGAGACGCTGCATAAACAACAATTCCCACTAAAAGTACATTACTGTACTTCTGTTTTATCTCCTTTACACTTCTGAAAAGCAGATAACCGGCTGCTGCCCACTTCAAAATCTCTGTAAGCTTAGAGATCAGATACAGCCCTGTTGCAGACTGGGCTCTGCTGCACAGCATTTCTGCCACAAAAACCATCACTCCGGCTGCTACGGCCACACCTGCAAGAATTTCCGGAATCCTTTCCTCACCTCCCAGGATCTTCTGTTGTACCAGCATAACACCGGCAAACATCAGATAATAGAACAATGCCTCCATTCCATAACAAGGCTGTACTTTTACTGCAACAAAGGAATGCAGGATCGGATAAGAACCATATCCCAGTACACAGATACAAAGCAGGGCAAAAAGTCCAAACTCCACTTTTTTAGTTCGCATATACATATACACTGAAAAAATCAGGACAAAAAATGTAAAAGCCATAAATACCACAGCAATCATAAGTGACAACCCGCGGATAATATTCACTTTAAAAGGAGAAGCCAAAACCGGCACATACTGAATTCCCGATGACACCGAATGTTTGTCTGTCACTGCGATCACAATCTCTGCAGTTTCTTTTCCCTCAAAGGTAAATACCCTGTTCTGAATCTGCTCCTGGTAATTGTCCGGATCCGGATTTCCCATCTGCCCCATCAATTCCCCATTAATATACAGCTTGTAAGCAGAAAAAATCTCTGTCAGGCCAATAGCATATTGTTTTTCTTTTTCAGGAAGCACCAGGGTCATCCGATAGGTACCACTTCCAAAAGGAGATTTATTTTTGTCGCCCATATCCATCCCACCGTACTCGCCAATGGAAACATAACGGCTGTAGTAGTCCTCCTTCTGTTCCTTTATTTCCTGCGGTGTCAGCAATACATCCGGATAATATTCCCATTCCCTGGCAAGATAATGCACAGAATCATCATCAGGCACATAGAGGATTCCCTGAATGGCCTGATCTCCCCTGGCCGTATATTTGTTATCAAAGCGATAAAACAGAAAGAATACGCCCATAGCCAATGCAAATACAGCTGCTATAAGTAGTAATGAATATTTCCAGTTCTTCTTCATTGCTGACACCTCCTTCTGTTTTCAGGTGCTTTGTTTGCCTTTCCACTGTCGCTTATCTGCGTTTTTTACGAATTGCAAAAATAATGGCGGCCACCAGGATACATACTGCCGGTAATGTAAGTATTATCATCAGAAACTGTTTGGCGGAATTCTCTGTTTTCTGCTCTGTCTTTTGCTCCGTTTCCTCCTCTGGCATTGGCTCTTCTGTAAAACCTATATCTTCTCCGTCTGAAATAGCTTTCACGCTTTCTTCATCCGTCTGATTTCCTATACTTTCTGACTTTCCATCTGTCAAAAAATAATCCCCTGTCTGGTTGATCTCCATACAGAGAACATTTTGTTTTTCCTGATAATTCACTGCATATTGATTTCCCTGCACATCCTCCGCTTTTACTGTTTCAGGTGACTGGATTCCACCAAACACAGATGTCTGAAATTCCACCACTGTTCCCGGAACTTCTATTACCTCCTCACCTCTGACAAAAATCCGCAGAGAAAATGCAGTTTCTGACGTTTTCTCGATTCCTATCTGGATTTCATCCTCTGCATTGATCTTCCATCCGTTCACTGTATCCGGAGAAAATGTTACAGAGATTCCCTGTTTCTCAAACCTTGCACTTCCATTCTGTTGGATCATAAGAAGCATTCTCTTTCCACTGACTGCAGTAATGGTGTCGGTGCTTAACTCTGTCACAGAATTCTCTGTATCCGATATTTCAGCAGATTTTGCATCAGAAGCTTTGTTACTGCTGCTATTCTGTCCGTCTGTATTATTGTCTGTTCCGTAAGAGTTGTCATAATGATATCCGGCACTTCCCGTATTCAGATTCTCTTCCTTTTCTCCCTGCATTTCATCTGACGAAGCAGGTGCTTTCTGCACAATGTCAGGAAGATCTTTTTCCTCCCTGTCTGAAAAATTCCGCTCATGCCAGTATTCGTTGACAATAAAGGCATCATTATAGGAAAAAGAATAAATTCCCGTGCTCCCTTTCTCATAGACAGCACAGATCTGGTAGTTCTGTCCTTTCTTTAATATCTCTCTGTAATAAATCTGAATTCCAGCAGAAGTCACTTCCACCAAGTCATCATCAATTTTCCGGTAATTTCCCTCATTCTCAGAGAGGTAAACCTGTATGTTCCGGCGTTCTTCTGCAGAAAATCCATCCAGCAGCATAGGAAATTCCAGCAGGTCTACCATCGGCATGCTGTAGGTATTAATCTGTGGTTCTCCTTTTTTCTGTACAGAAAGATATGCATATGCCTCTGGCAGCGTCAGGCTGTCAGATACTTCATATCCCTCTGGGATCACAAATGATCCGGTTACCTTGTACACGCCTTGTTTTTCCCTATTCACCCGGCTCAGATCCCAGGAAGATTCCAGAATCAGTTCCGGATTCTCGGCTGTATTTTCAAATGTTTCAGCAGTACTGACCCTCAGTCTGACATTCTCCTTCAATTCTTTCTCAATCTGCTTCAGGCTTCCCCCCGTTTTTACTGCATAGGCAGCACATCTGCTGAGATATTTCTCATCTCCGGTATCATAAGAACAGATGATTTTTCCAGGCTTCTGTGTATTTCCAAGCAGATTGTGCTGATAACCGTAAATTTTAAGACTGCCGTCTTTTTGGTATTGAAACCGCAGAGTATTGGTCTGCTTCTTTCCATTATCATAGGTTACCAGCAGGGAATAGGTATTACCCACAACCATACTCTGGTTAGATACATACAGCCCCTCCTCTTCACAGAGAGCAAAGCCCTCCTCAGTGAGGTTGATCCACTGTCCGCTTTCTTTCTTCAGATAAGCTTCCATGGAGTCAAAATTTTCCTGCTTCAACCAGGGAAATATATAGATTCCTGCCGCAGTCAGCCTGTAATATATATTAATATCCGGTTTGTCCGGGTACTGCACAGAAACAGTTGTCTGTACCTGCAGACTTTTACTCTCATCAAAAGCATACTCAGGCGGAAGCTTCAGTACACCTTTCATTGTGTAAACGCCTGCCAGTTTCATATTTACAGACGAAACATCCCAGAACACCGGAATATGCAGTGTATCTGTGTCTGTATAAACTGTATAGAAAACCCGAGACAGTTTCTCAGTAATCAGTTCGCTGCTTTTATTTATTTCTACAGCTACTGCAGGAATATCATGAGGTACGATCACATCATTTACCCGGATCACCGCGCCCCATACTGTGGTATTTTTTTTCATTCCCCATATGCCAGTCAGGCACAGAGTTATCATTAAAATCAGAACTGTTATTTTCTGTTTTCTCATGCTTTTTTCATACTTTCATTTTACATTACTGCTCAATCCGTTATCTTTATTCTCAATTTCCTTTGTTCTTAGCTTACCTTATCTGGCGGATTTCGGCAACAGACATAGGATAAACTGCATTATTTCATGAAAAATGGTTAATTCTCCTTTTTCTTTCCTGGAAATTTCATAAAATAATATACAATAAACAATACTGCCGTAATGCTCCATGAAACCGGATAACTGAGCATGATCGTATTAATTCCCGGGTATATCTGGCCGGCTGTAAAAAGCCACAGGATTCTCAAAGAACACACACCGCCGCAGGTAAGAAGCATAGGCACAAGAACCTTCCCGGTACCCCTCAGCGCTCCGGACAGGATTCCTATGATCACATAAATGAAATAGGACGGCAGTAAAAAACGACTCATATGAACACCATGGACAACCACTGCGCTGTCTGTGGTAAACAGACGATAAATCCAGGGAGCAAATGAATACATCAAAATGATCAGCACCGCAGAACTGGCCATACTCATGATCATGCAGACACTCACACTTTTCCGCATACGGTGATATTTACCGGCTCCGAAATTCTGTCCCACAAAGGTAGTAATGGAAATCGCAAATGCATTGATCACCATCCAGAAAAGAGCATCTATTTTCCCAAGAGTTCCCCATGCCGCCACTGTGTCAGTTCCCAGATTATTTACAAATACCTGTATCACAATATTGGAAATATTATACATTACAGATTCCAGACCTGCCGGAATACCGATTCTCAGAACTGAAAACAGCATTCTTCTGTTAGAACGGATCTGATTGATCTTCAGCACATATATCTCTCTGGTTTTCAGAAGCATTACTGTTACAATCAGCGCACTGATCACCTGAGAAGTAACTGTAGCAACAGCTACTCCTGTCACACCCATGCCAAACGCAACCACAAACAGCAGATCAAGAATAATGTTCAGCACACAGGTAATGATCAGAACATACAGTGGTCTTTTGGAGTCTCCTACTGCACGCAGGATGGCTGCTCCCATATTATAAACCAGGTTAAAAACCATTCCGCCGAAATAAATATGAAGATACACTGCAGAGTCCTCTACTACATCTGCAGGTGTCTTCATAAGCAGCAATGCAGGTCTGGTCAGAAAAATCCCCACTACAGTAAGAACAATTCCCGCTGCAATGGAGAATGCAAATGCTGTATGCAGTGCCTTACTCAGATTCTTCTTATCTTTTGCCCCATAAAACTGCGAGATCACAACTGCCGCCCCTGAGGAAAGCCCTACAAAAAAGCCAACGATCAGATTGGCGATCTGACTGGCAGAACCTCCAACTGCAGCAAGTGCCTGTTTTCCTACGAAACGACCTACAACAATAGTATCCGCCGTATTATAAATCTGCTGAAAAAATGTTCCAAATACAATAGGAAAGAAAAATAACAGCAGCTGTTTCCAGATCACACCTTCTGTAATCTGATTTACCTTCTCCCTCTCATTCATTACTTTTTCCTCATCCATAAAATAATACACAAAAAAGCAGGCATCCCAAACGGGAGAACCTGCCATACTTTGCAATCATTAAAAATTAGTCTTCAACTTTAATGATTTCCTTTTTGTTGTAGCTTCCGCAAGCTTTGCATACTCTGTGCGGCATCATCAGTTCGCCACATTTGCTGCATTTTACAAGGTTCGGAGCGCTCATTTTCCAGTTTGCTCTTCTCTTATCGCGTCTTGCTTTGGAAGATTTATTCTTCGGACAGATGGACATTATGTTACACCTCCTTAAATTTACTAAATATATCACTGATAGCTGCCATACGGGGATCCTTAGGTTCCTCGACGCATCCACAGGGACCGTCATTGAGGTTTTTCCCGCACTGGCTACAGATTCCTTTGCAGTCTTCTCTACATAAAACCTTCAAAGGCCAGCTCATCAGTACCTCAAGATAGACCAGCTGGTCCACATCCAGGTCCATACCTGTGAGATAAGAACTTTCGTCCAGATCATTCACACGGTCTTCATCCGTAAGCTTCATATCAAGTTTTCGCTCAATCTCCAAAGGAATCTCTGTTGAAACCTCTTCCAGACATCTGTCACAGGGAATACCTACGGTAATCTTACCTGTTCCTCTGATTTCAAGATTTCTGTCACCTGTATTCGTGATCGTAAGCTCTATGGGTTCTTTTGCAAGTACCGGAAAGCTTCCTGACTGAAAGGTGATCGTATCCATTCCAAACTCTGCAGTCTTCTGAATACGCATTCCTTCACTGGATGAAATATCTGATAAATGTATCTGCATACTTTTCTCCTATCCACACTTGTTTTATTATACATACCGCCTCTGCTTTTGTCAACGATAAATTAGAAAAATTTCACATTTTGTCAAGTAATATTCCTTTACGAAGTATTTTATCATCCGGCGGCATTATTATCAGGTAATTTCCACATGCCTTACGGGCACAAAGAAGGGTGCTCCTGACAGATGCACCCTTCCCTTCTATATAAATATAACTTTTATCCAGTTATATTTCTCTCGTTTGGACACAAAACAGACACTTTATTATCTGTGAAAATTAAACCAGAGCTACTGTCTCTCTGCAGATTGCAAGTTCTTCGTTTGTAGGAATTACAGCAACTTTAACTTTGGAATCCGGTGTAGAGATAACGATCTCTTCTCCGCGAACTCCGTTAGCTTCTTTGTCAAGTGTAACTCCAAGGTATCCAAGATAGCTTACAACTTTCTCACGTACAGGAATAGCATTCTCGCCGATACCTGCTGTAAATACGATGGCATCTACACCGTTCATAGCTGCAACATATCCGCCAACGAATTTAGCGATACCATAGCAGAGAACATCGATTGCGTTAGCTGCATCTTCGTTTCCACTCTGAGCTGCATCGTTCAGGTCACGGAAGTCACTGGATAATCCGCCGGATAATCCAAGAAGACCGGATTTCTTATTGAGAACATTCATCATACCTGCGATGTCAAGGTTCTCTTTCTTAGCAATGAATTCCATGATAGCAGGATCAATGTTACCGGAACGTGTTCCCATAACAACACCTTCAAGTGGAGTAAGACCCATTGTTGTATCAACACACTCACCGTTTACAACAGCACTGATGGAAGAACCGTTTCCAAGGTGGCAGACGATAACTTTGGAATTATCTTTGTCAAGGCCAAGGAATTCAACAGCACGTTTGGAAACAAAGCTGTGGGATGTTCCGTGGAAACCATATCTTCTTACTTTGTAGTTCTTGTAATATTCGATCGGAAGACCATAGAGATATGCTTTTGCAGGCATTGTCTGATGGAAAGCTGTATCGAATACTGCTACCTGAGGTACACCCGGCATAAGCTCGGAGCATACACGGATACCGATCAGGTTTGCAGGGTTATGAAGTGGTGCAAGGTCATTGCATTCTTCTACTGCTGAGATTACTTCATCTGTGATCACTACAGATTTGGCAAATTTCTCACCACCATGTACAACACGATGTCCAACAGCATTTACTTCTTTCAGGCTTCCGATTGCGCCTGTTTTATCATTTGTGAGGGCATCCAGTACCATCTGGATTGCTTCTTTATGTGTAGGCATTGCAGCTTCTGTGATCTCTTTGTCACAGCCTGTTTTCTGATATACTAATCTTCCATCGATACCGATTCTCTCGCAGAGACCTTTTGCAAGAACTGCTTCTGAATCAGAGTTGATCAGCTGATATTTAAGGGATGAACTTCCACAGTTGATTACTAATACGTTCATTTTCATATTCTGCCGGCAACAAATTTCGAATACTGTCCATAATCCTGACACAAGTCTTCGAATATTTCTGTCAGCTTTTCCTTTCATATTATAATATTATTCTCATCATTTCCAGGGAAATATGAGTAATGATATCAAAGGCATCAGAATCAGAAATATCTCCTCCGATGCCTTTAACATTATGTAGTCAATGAAATAATTCTCAGTCCGTTTTACGGTCTGACTGAAATCTTATTTGTTGTCGTCAGCCTGGCACTGTACTGCTGTGATAGCTACCACACCAACGATATCGTCTGCAGAGCATCCACGGGACAGGTCATTTACAGGTTTAGCGATACCCTGGGTTACAGGTCCGTAAGCTTCTGCTTTTGCAAGACGCTGTACAAGTTTGTATCCGATGTTACCTGCATCAAGGTCTGGGAATACAAGTACGTTAGCTTTACCTGCAACTTCGCTTCCAGGAGCTTTAGAAGCGCCTACGCTTGGAACGATAGCTGCATCAAGCTGGAATTCTCCGTCAAGTGCAAGTTCCGGATTCTGCTCTTTTGCAATCTTTGTAGCTTCTACTACTTTATCTACGTCAGCATGTTTTGCACTGCCTTTAGTGGAGTGTGAAAGCATTGCAACGATTGGTTTCTCCTGAACAAGAAGTTCAAAGGATTCTGCAGAAGATGCTGCGATTGCTGCAAGCTCTTCTGAAGTCGGGTTCTGGTTCAGACCGGAATCAGCAAATACAAATGCGCCGTTTGCACCATATTCGCAGTTCGGAACTACCATTAAGAAGAATGCAGATACAAGTTTTGTACCTGGTTTTGTTTTCAGGATCTGAAGACATGGTCTTAATGTATCAGCTGTAGAGTGACATGCACCGGATACCATACCGTCTGCATCGCCCATTTTTACCATCATTACACCATAGTACAGATACTGGTTAAGAAGAATCTCTTTAGCCTGATCCGGTGTCATGCCTTTTTTCTGTCTTAATTCTACTAACTTGTCAATGTATCCCTGTGTTTTCTCTGATGTAGCAGGATCTACGATCTGTGCGCCGGAAATGTCATATCCGTCTTCAGCTGCACTCTTTTTAACAGCTTCTTCGTTACCAACAAGGATAACCTTTGCAATTCCTTCTTTTAAAATTTTCTCTGTAGCTGCCAGAGTTCTCTTATCCTCTGTCTCCGGAAGTACGATTGTTTTTACGTTTGCTTTTGCTCTTTCTTTGAGTGTGTCAATAAATCCCATGATTAAAATGGCTCCTTTCATATAGCAGTTCTGATATCCAATATCAATTTTCTATCAATTATCTGCGCTGTTTTCATTATAACTCCTGAAGCCTTGTATTTCAAGCATCTGAATGGTAGAATATGACATAAAAAAGTATTTTTTAAGATGCAATATGGTAAAAAAGAGAGAACTCTACAAAATTTCAGGAAGGAGCATCTGTGTAAATTTATGAAAACAGCAGGAATTATTGCAGAATATAATCCTTTTCACAAAGGACATGAATATCAGATCCGGTATACAAAAGAAAAGCTAAAAGCAGACTATGTTATCGTTGCCATGAGCGGAGATTATGTGCAGCGCGGCACTCCTGCTCTCATCTCCAAACACGCACGTGCAGAAATGGCTCTGCGGTGCGGCGCTGACCTTGTACTTGAAATGCCGGTATCCATCTCTACAGCAAGTGCAGAAGCCTTTGCAATGGGGGGCGTTTCCCTGTTAGACAGCCTTGATATTGTTGATATACTCTGCTTTGGAAGTGAGTCAGGGGAAATCAGTGCACTGAAAGAACTGGCTGAGATCCTTGTAGAAGAACCTGAAGAATATAAGAAACTGTTGAAAAGCTTTTTAAGCGAAGGTCTGACTTTTCCCGCTGCCAGAAGCCAGGCATTGACAGAATATTTTAAAAATCCGCGCAACTTCAGTGGTGACGATTTTGACGGGGTACTTACTCCTCTGTTAAATGAAGTTACACAGATCCTGAATACACCGAATAATATTCTGGGGATCGAATACTGCAAGGCACTTCTCCGTCTGAACAGCCGGATCTGCCCTGTCACGATCCGCAGGGAGGGAATGGGCTATCATGAAACCACTGTCCCTGAAGGAGATTCAGCAAGCTCCTCCCCTGATTTACAGTCATCTACTGATTTCTTTGCATCTGCAACTGCTATACGCAGTCTTATTCAGAATCCGGGAGGTGGCCATTCAGAGGCAATCTCAGACATAAATAATCCAGTCAGGAATCCGGATACCAAAACTGCCAATATATTATCATCCCAGATTCCACCAGATGCTTTTTACGTTTTCAAAAAGGCGCTGGACTCCGGTGAATTTCTCACAGAAAATTCTCTGGACTCTATTCTTTCTTACTGCCTTATGAAAGAAAATGTAGAAAGCCTTTCTTCCTATATGGATGTTTCCGAGGATCTCCGCCCGACGGATCATAAATCAGCAAAATCTTCTGTTGTCCTTTTCCCAGTCTGTATCTGTTTTAAAAACCAGAGAGCTGACTCAGACAAGAATACAGCGAGCATTGCTTCATATTATATTAAATATCCATACTGCGCCCACACAGACTCCCTTTGCCCGGGTTCTTGGCTTCCGCAGGGAAAGCAGTGAACTGCTAAGCCAGATCAAGCAGCACAGCCGAATTCCTCTTATCACCAAGCTTGCGGACGCCCAAAATCTTTTGGACAGTAAAGGAAATCAGATTTTATCTGAAACTGTTTTTTCTTCCAATTTATACGAAAAACTCCTTTGTCTGAAAACCGACAAAAAATTCTGCCACGAATCCCAGAAACAGCTTATTATCCTATAATTCTTGTTGTTTAGATGCACTTATGTTAAAATACAAACAGTGAGGATAAGGATATAAAATAAGGAAGGAGGAAAAGAAAAATGAAAGCTAATTCAGGTTTGAAAAAGAACAGAACAAAGATTCAGATGGTACTTACCGCCCTGGTAATCTTATCTGTTGTACGTCAGTTTTTCCTGGGAAATTACCACAATATGTTTCTGGGAATCTTAACATTGATCCTTTTTATGGTTCCACAGTTTCTGGACAGGAAACTGAACGTCACAATACCACCGGGACTGGAAACAGTCATTCTGATCTTTATCTTTTCAGCAGAAATTCTTGGCGAAATTAATGCCTTTTATGTAAAAATCCCTATCTGGGATACCATTTTGCATACTACTAACGGTTTTCTGATGGCTGCCATCGGATTTGCACTGATTGATCTTTTTAACCGCAGTGACAGGTTTTCCATTAAAATGTCACCGTATTTTGTAGCTTTTTTTGCATTCTGTTTTTCAATGACTGTTGGTGTTATGTGGGAATTCTTTGAATTCAGCATGGACTGGTTCTTTGGAATGGATATGCAGAAGGACTGGATCGTACCGGCCATCAACTCTGTGAAGCTGAATCCTACCGGTGCAAACGTTCCCATCCATGTAGATGTTCAGTCCCTGATCGTTAACGGTGAGACCTGGGATCTGGGAGGCTATCTTGATATTGGTATTGTTGATACCATGAAAGATCTGATCGTAAACTTTATCGGTGCAGTAGTATTTTCCGTCATCGGTATTCTGTATCTGCGAAACCGCGGAAAAGGAAAGCTGGCAGCTTCTCTGATCCCGCAGGTACGCAGCAAACAGGAAGAAGAACATTTTTCCAGAGATCAGTAAGATCCACAGCTACCGAAACTGGCGCACTTTTCTGGAAATATTCTCCAGCTCTTCTCTGGAAAGCTCAGGAAGTCTTTCCAGCTGATCCATAAACATGGCAAGTGTCTCTTTTCGCTGCAATTCCACCATCTGGGTGTAGAAATTAACCACTACCCCGGTGGCAATGGCAACTACAAAAAGCGAATAGATCGTCAGAAGAACAGAACACATTTTTCCAATAAAAGTAACCGCAACCACATCGCCAAATCCGGCAGTGGAGATCACCGCATAGCAATACCACAGTGCATCTCCGTATCGGTTAATGTCCGGTTCAACCAGCTGGATCACTGCTGCGATAGCAAAAATAAACACAATAAAACCAATGATAATTTTATCTGCGCGAGTCCGTTTTAACACACTGCCTAATACTTTAATTCTTTTCATGCACTTGTCCTCCAATAAAATAATATACTGCCTGAAATTAATTGAAGTATAGTATAAAACGGTTTCACTTGCAATATGAAAGGAGCTTAACAGTATGAAAGATAATAAAGCACTAAAATACCTCACTTTGATCACCGGAGTTTTAACATTGTTATTAGGAGTCTACACTCTTGTAAGACCAATGAGAACTTTTCTTGCCATCGGATGGATCCTGGGAATCCTTCTGTTTGTAAATGGTATTGAACTTGTAATCCTTTCTTTATCCAAAGAAAAGAAAGAAATCGGAGCATGTATTCTCGGTGTTCTGGAAGGACTTGCAGGTATTATCTTATTATTCAGCGGTTCATCACAGACGTAATGGCAGCTTATATGGTCGGTGCAATCATTCTGATCTACGGTATTTTCCAGATTGCCGGCGGCACAAAGGTATATAAAACATCTAAAGGAAAAGGTATCCTGAGTATTGTGTGCGGTGTTTTATCCGTAATTGTCAGCATCATTTCATTTACCCATCCTGTACTTACCATGATCTCTGCAGGATATATGATCGCTTTTTCTGTTTTAATGCAGGGTATCAATATGATCGTACTTGGAATCAATTTCGGAAAGACCGAAAACTAACAAAAAGGTTATGACTGTATGAATAACACAAAAAGCCCCAAAAACGTATCTTTAAAAAATCAGCTTGAATTGTGGCTGTTCTGTGCACTCATTGGTGCTGTTGCCGGTGCACTGGTATGGATCCTGCTGAAAATAATGGCAGTCGGAACTGAATTTCTATGGAAATGGCTTCCCGGAAAAACCTCTGTTCCCTATTATACGATTCTTATCTGTGTTGCCGGTGCGGCAATTATCGGTATTTTCCGAAAAATATTCGGAGACTATCCCGAAGATCTTGAAACCGTTATGGAAAAAGTCAGAGCAGAAAAAAGATACGAATACAAAAACATGCTTGTAATGATGGTGGCAGCACTGCTGCCATTACTCATAGGAAGCAGTGTAGGTCCCGAAGCTGGACTTACCGGTATTATCGTAGGTTTATGCTACTGGGCCGGAGACAATCTGAAGTTTGCCAAACAGAATGCCAGAAATTATTCGCAGATCGGTGCCGCAGTCTCCATGAGTGTGCTGTTTCATGCACCTCTGTTCGGCATTTTCGAAGTAGAAGAAAACTCTGAGGAAGACCTTGCAGCCTTAACAAAGGGTTCTAAATTATTTATTTACGGAATCGCGCTGGCTGCAGGCACTGGTATTTATGCAGGTTTATCTGCACTTTTTGGTGCAGGGCTTTCCGGATTTCCATCCTTTGATATGGTGGAAATCCAGAGAAAAGACTATCTGCTTATGATTCTGTATATTTTGTGCGGTCTTATCCTGGCATACTTCTATCAGGCAACACACAAGCTGACGGGAAGTATTTCCAGCAGATTCCCGGCAGTTGTCCGAGAGATTTTTGCAGGTTTATGCCTTGGAATCGCAGGTTCATTCTTACCTGCACTTATGTTTTCCGGAGAAGAACAGATGGGAACACTTATGAAAACTTACACCTCCTATCTGCCGCTGGCACTTATTGCTATCGCGTTTTTCAAACTTCTGCTGACAAATCTGTGTATTCAGTTCGGTTTAAAGGGAGGACATTTCTTCCCTGTCATCTTTGCCGGAGTATGTATGGGATACGGCATGGCAATGCTGACCTGCGGGCCAGACGGGGGACATGTGGTATTTGGAGCTGCAATCGTTACTGCGTCACTTCTGGGCGGAATCATGAAAAAGCCACTGGCAGTAACCATGCTTCTCTTCCTCTGCTTCCCGGTTAAAATGTTTATCTGGATATTCATCGCAGCAGCGGTTGGGAGCAAACTTATCACACTCAAACCAGAGCAGGAACCTTCTGCAAATTACAGCAAGCAATAGAGTCGCTACCAGACAAAAAGAACCATTATATCAGAAAACATGGCTGTATGCCTCAGGCAACAACTATAACTTCTGTATATAATGGTTCTTTCATTTACAATTACATGTTATTTTTATAATTACTTTTCTCCGGAAAGAAGAATACGGTCATTATCCAGCATCTTACCGGCACCTGTCTTAAACTTCTCCAGAAGTCCTTCCACTGTCAGGCCTTTCTTTTCTTCTTCATGGATATCCAGCACAATATCTCCGGAATCCATCATCAGAATACGATTTCCCAGATCAAGGGCCGACTGCATATTGTGGGTGATCATCAGACAGGTAAGCTGATGCTCCTCCACGATCCGTTTCGTAAGATTCAGCACCTTCTCTGCTGTTCCCGGGTCAAGGGCTGCTGTATGCTCATCCAGAAGCAGAAGCTTGGGCGGATTCATGGTTGCCATGAGAAGTGTCAGCGCCTGTCTCTGTCCACCGGAGAGAAGTCCTACCGGCTGAGTCATACGTTTCTCAAGTCCTATATCCAGAAGTTTCAGCTCTTCATGGAATCGCTCTTTCTCCTGTCTGGACACATGGGAAAGCCATCCGCCTTTCCCTGCTGCAAGCGCCAGATTCTCTTCTATGGTCATTCCGGGTGCAGTTCCTCTCATAGGATCCTGATACAGGCGACCGATGGTCTTTGCACGTACATGCTGGGGCATAAAAGTAATATCCTGTCCATCCAGCATGATCACACCGGAATCTGTAAGAAAATCTCCACAGATTGCATTAAACAGAGTGGATTTACCGGCTCCATTGGAACCGATGATCGTTGCAAAATCGCCCTTCTCCAAATTCAGGGATAAATCTCTGATGGCCTGTTTCTCGTTTACCGTACCCGGATTAAAAGTCTTGGAAATATGTTCAATCTTCAGCATAAATCACTGTACTCCCTTCCTGTGAGTCATTCTTCTCTTAATCTGCGGCCACTGTTTTTTCAAATATGGACCTGAAATAGCCAGCACAACGATTACAGAAGATACCAGTTTCAGCATAAATGCCGGCATATTGAATCTCAGTGCGACGGTATATACCAGACGGAAAATAAAAGATCCAAGTACCATGCCAACAGCTCTCACGAAAATTCCACCTCTGCCAAGAATCGTACCACCGATCAGCAGGGAAGCCAGCGCGATGGTAACCATTCCCTGTCCGATATTGATATCTACAGATTTCTGTGACTGAGACAGAAGACATCCGGAAAGTGCTGTGAAGGAGTTGGCAACACAGAGACCTACAATCGTAGTAAATACCGGATTAATAGATGAGGATTTTACCATATCTGCATTATTTCCTGTTGCCCTGATTGCCAGACCAAGTCTTGTCCTTAAGAAAAATACAAGGAAGACAATCACAATTGCTACTGCAATGAAAGCAACTACAATATCTCCTCTTCCTTTCAGCGGTGTACTTTTCAATGTTTCTTTCGTCATGGAAAATACCGTCTCTGTTCTGTTCATATTGATCAGGGAGGAACCTCCCATCACTGCAATATTCACAGAATAAAGAGCCGTATTAACGATAATTCCTGCAAGAAGACTGTCAACACCCAGCTTTGTCTGAAGTATGGCTGTCACAAAGCCCGAGCATATACCTGCAGCCATAGCTGCAAAAATTGATAAAAAAGGATGTCCGCTGACTGCCACTGCTGCTCCCACTGCTGCTCCCAGTGTAAAACAGCCATCAGTGGAAAGGTCACAGACATTCAGCATGGAATAACTGAGAAACAGGGCAAGAACTGTCAATGAACAGATCAGGCCAAGTTTCAGCGCGGTCTCTCCAAGAGAGAGTATAGTCGCAATAGTCACGATGATTTCCTCCAGTTTGTATTTATTTTATTACATTCAATGAACAGCAACAGAAAATATCTGCTGCTGTTCATTTTAATTCAGAAAATATATCAGTCTTTTCAACCGGCACAATGGATTCCATAAACCCAGAACTTATTCTGAATTTATTCAAAATGCTGTCCGAATATCCTTATTATTTCTCTACATCATCAAAGCTCTCTGCTGTAACGATCTCATTTACCTGTGTGCATAACGGCTCGAAATCTTTTTTAACAGTTTCAAGATCAAGTCCCAGTCCCTCGCAGGTTTCTGTGTTTACTGTTGCAGTACCATTATCAAAAGTTTCAACAGATGTTGTTGCAGGATCTGCATCATTCATAAGGATGTCTGCGATCATATCTGCTGTCTTCTGTCCAAGGTTTGCATAATCAACACCATATCCGACAAATGCACCGTTTAGTGCAAAGGAGTCAGCTCCTGTATACTGTGGGATACCTGCATCAATGAATTTCTCATAGATAGAAAGCTCTGCTGTCATAATTGTGTTGTCAGTTGGTGTGAATACTGCATCTACGCCATCTGCCACCAGTGCATCTGCTGCAAGCTGTACCTCATCTGTTGTGGTACCTGTACGCTCTACATATTCGATGCCTTCTTTATCCAGATAATCCTTGGCTTCCTGGATGGCTGTTGTAGAAGAATCCTGTCCGATATCGTATAAAAGTCCGATTTTCTTTACATCCGGGTTCACTGCCTGGATCAGTTTCATGATGGATGCTGTATCCAGATAATCGCTTGTACCTGTAATGTTTGCTCCCGGTGCATCCAGATCCTCTACAAGGCCGCTTCCTACAGGATCAGACACTGCGGAAAATACAACCGGTGTATCGGTTCCTTCTGTTGCGGACTGCATACGCATTGCTACAGGTGTTGCAATACCTACCATCAAATCTACATTATCAGCCTGAAAATCAGAAATGATCTGTTCCATAACATTGGCATCTGCATTACAGTTATCATAGGACACATCAAAATTTACGTCTTTTTCCTTGCCGATTTCTTCCAGACGGGACTGGATGTTGTCTACGATCTGATTCAAGGAAGCGTCATCTACATAATTGCAGATACCGATCTTGAAATCCTGTGCCATAACCGGTGATGCCATCATCATAGTTGCCATTGCTGTTGCTGCGATTGCTAATACTCTTTTTTTCATAGTCTTTTTTCCTCTCTCTACATCTTATTTAGCAGTTCATGGTTTTTTAACTGCCATAGTCTCAGGGATGTTTACCAATCCCTTGTTACTGTCTGTGAGAAAGAACTCCCCGGATTCCTCTTTTTCCCGGATGTGTCAACTGCTGTGATACCCACCTGCCATCAGCAGATTTTCCTGCATTACAGGGGGTGCCATATAACAGATTCTCTTTATATATAAAAAAATCCGCCACAAGCTATCTGTTGCTTGAGACGGTAATAAGAATCTTATTATCGCGGTACCACTCAAATTGACGAATCGTCCACTTTCTCATGTACAAACATACACTCCTGATTTATAACGGGTTCGGTTCCCGTCGGTGCCTACTCTCACGCTTATCAAGATTTCGGACCGCCCTCGAAAGGCCATTCAACAATCAGTTTCATACGGCTTCCCACCAATTGCCGTTCTCTGGAATGATTCTTGGTTGTTTACTCTTCTTTCTCATCGGTTTTGATGTGTTTACTTTACCACGCTAATGCAGATATGTCAAGAGGTTTATTTTTTATTTTTTCCCATTAATTTTTTCAAAAGGGACGCGAAGGAATGGGAAGGGATTTCGGGCTTAGTTTCGGAACCATGTAATTCTAAGGCATTTGGGAAGCTGCTAAAAGCATTCAAAAAAATCTCAAACTCGCTTCGCTCAGACAGTGAGATTTTTTTGAATAACGCAGCTTCCCAAATACCAAGAATTACTATGAACCCTCAAATGCGCCCGAAATCCCTTCCCATTCCTTCGCTGTGTACTGACAAATTGACATATATTCCATTTTCGACAGCATGCCGAATTGCTTGCTTTCTGCACCACCGCAGGAGACTTATTTAATCGGATCAAGTAAATCCCCTGCGGTGGTTGCGAAAAGCAATAAGCAGTGGGTGGGGACTTGCCTTCTGTTAAATGCCTGCTGCAATGATATTGGGACCTGTATATTTCAGGATAGCAATATGTAAACAGTGATGTTTACAGAACGATGTGATAAGTGTTAAAATAATGTTCAGAAAAGATCTGCGATCTGCTATGTGGTAATTTTAAGTTTAAATAGATTATTTATATAGAAATGAGGGATATTATATGTCAACAGCAAAAATGGTTTTTCATGGGAGTGATATTGAGAAAATATGTGAGGTCTATCAGCTTAAGCCGGAGGAAATTGTGAAGTTTGGGGCTAATGTAAATCCGCTGGGGCTTTCCGAGCATGTAAAGGAACAGCTTGCAGGACGGCTGGATATCCTGTCTTCTTATCCAGACAGAGATTATACTTCACTTCGCAGCACAATTTCAGAATATTGTAATATTCCTGCTGAATTCATCCTTCCCGGAAATGGTTCCAGCGAACTGATCGCACTGCTGATACAGGAACGAAATCCAAAGCATACCCTTATCCTGGGTCCGACCTATTCAGAATACTCCAGGGAACTCTCCTTCTCCGGAAGTACACAGGAATATTACCATCTGCGCGAAGAGGATAACTTTGTCCTCAATGTAGATGATCTTTGTCACACCCTGGATGGAAAATACGATTTTCTCATCCTCTGCAACCCAAATAATCCTACCTCATCTGCAATTAGCATAAATGACCTGCGCAGAATCGTTTCCTTCTGCAATGAGCGGAACATTTTCGTGATGATCGACGAAACTTATGTAGAATTTGCCCCGGATATCAATGAGATCACTGCTGTCAGCCTTACCAGAGAATTCACGAACCTTATGATTCTGCGCGGCGTATCAAAATTCTACGCAGCCCCAGGTATGCGTCTTGGCTACGGAATCACCGGGAACCTGGAATTTCTCAAAAAAATGAAAGAAAAACAGGTACCATGGTCCCTCAACAGTCTGGGAGCCCTGGCCGGCGAGCTGATGCTCAAGGACAAAAACTACATCCGCCAGACCCGAGACCTCATTCTCTCAGAACGCACCCGCCTGCTCAAAGCACTGGAGAATATCCCCACTTACAAAACCTACCCGGCCTACGCCAACTTTCTCCTCCTGAAAATCCAGAAGCCCGGCCTGACCTCCCGGGACGTCTTCGACGCCTGCATCCGTCAGGGTCTCATGATCCGTGACTGCTCCTCCTTCGAATGCCTGGACGGCGAATACATCCGCTTCTGCATCATGCACCCCGAAGACAACACCCGACTTCTGCATATACTGGAATCCCTTTAAAGCAGGACATTTCTTTTATTTATAGTAATTCCATAAAATAATACAAACAATCCAATCCATCATAGCTTAAAACCAGCTACCAGCGGGGCGGAAAATATTTTGTCTGGGGTGCATTTGCAGGAGTCTTAGATATTCTTAGTCACCGGAAATCTGCGTTATGAGCCGTCTGCTTCACTGTCTGAGCGAAGTTTGCAACGGAGCGAGTTTGACAAGACGGCTCATGCTTTTAGCAGATTTCTGGCGGCTTAGAATATCTTAGGCTCCGAAACCGCACCCCAGACAAAATATTTTCCGCCCCGCGTCCCTCTTAAACAAAGAAAAGCCAGAAACTCCCCTTTTCCGAAGTTTCTGGCCTTTTTTATCAGTTTTTAAAGCTATGGATCGGTGCCGGAATCCTTCCGCCACGCTGCACAAACGCATCACAGGAGAACTGGTTCACCGGCATGATCGGTGCATAACCAAGCAGTCCACCGAACTCAACCACTTCGCCAACCCCCTTACCAATTACCGGGATCAGACGAACCGCCGTAGTCTTCTGGTTCACCATACCAATTGCAGACTCATCCGCAATAATACCCGCAATCGTAGAAGCCTTCGTATCTCCGGGAATTGCAATCATATCAAGACCTACAGAACATACACAAGTCATAGCTTCCAGCTTCTCAAGAGTCAGTGCCCCTGCATTCACCGCATCGATCATACCCTGATCCTCGCTGACCGGAATAAATGCACCACTCAAACCACCAACTGCTGTAGAAGCCATAACTCCACCCTTCTTAACCTGGTCATTTAACAGGGCAAGAGCAGCTGTTGTACCCGGTGCGCCTGCATGCTCCAGACCAATCTCCTCAAGGATTTCGGCAACACTGTCACCAATTGCAGGAGTAGGAGCCAGAGACAGATCCACGATACCAAACTTAACACCAAGGCGTCTGGAAGCCTCCTGTGCTACCAGCTGACCAACACGTGTTACCTTGAAGGCAGTACGCTTGATCATCTCACAAAGAGTTTCAAAATCCTTACCTCTTACCTGTTCCAGCGCAGTCTTAACAACGCCAGGTCCGCTGACACCAACGTTAATGATAGTGTCTGCTTCTGTCACACCATGAAAAGCACCTGCCATAAACGGGTTATCATCCGGTGCATTACAGAATACAACCAGCTTCGCACATCCCAGGGAATCCTGATCTTTGGTAGCTTTCGCTGTTTCCAGAACGATCTCACCCATCAGCTTAACAGCATCCATATTGATACCTGTACGTGTAGATCCAACATTTACAGAACTGCAGACACGCTCTGTCTTCGCCATAGCCTGTGGGATAGATTCGATCAGAAGTCTCTCAGCAGGAGTCATTCCCTTGCTTACCAGTGCAGAATAACCGCCGATAAAGTTTACGCCTACCACCTTGGCAGCCTTATCCAGAGTTTCTGCAATAGTTACAAAATCTTCCTTTGTCTTACATGCAGCTCCGCCAATCAATGCGATCGGAGTTACGGAAATTCTTTTATTTACGATCGGAATTCCATATTCACCGGAAATAGCCTCACCTGTAGATACCGAATCCTTTGCACAGGTTGTGATCTTTTTATAGATTTTCTCATTTAAAACAGCAAGATCACTGTCAATACAGTCCAGAAGGCTGATACCCATAGTAATGGTACGCACATCCAGATTCTCCTGCTCGATCATTTTATTCGTTTCATTTACTTCAAAAATATTGATCATTTTGTTTTTCTCCCTTGTATGTTCTCTCAGCATTTTTCAGGCAATCTGATACAGGAAAGTCCCTCAGTGGCTTACCTGCTTAGATTTTCTCAGATTCTGTGCATTACATTGAAGATATCTTCATGCTGGCAGCGGATTACTACACCGATCTTATCTCCAAGGGCTTCCAGTTCTTTGGCAAGAACTCCGTTGTCTTTCTCACATTTGCTGGCATCTGTTACCATCATCATGTTGAAATATCCCTGTACGATGGTCTGGGAGA
>NZ_JBWJVP010000167.1:0-16219 GCF_056339915.1 Blautia sp. ZXY-1-B12
GAATGACACTGGTGAAATTTTATGCTCCCAATGGTGTGACACTCAGTGAAATTCTTCATTCCTGCTTTTGCAGTCATTACAATAAGACAGATGTGGAAGTGCAGCAGGAACTGGGAATAGGCAGGACTTCTTTTTATAAGATGAAGAAGCAGGCCCTTGGATATTTAGGATTTTATTTTTATGAGATCGTGGTACCGCAGGCAAAGGATAAAAGATTTAAACCGTCACTGGGCGTAGAGGAAGAGTAGGTGAGTAATATGAGATACGAAGATTCGATGAAAGGTGTAGCTGCTCAGATAATCAAAGAACAGCAGCGAGCCAGTAAAATAAAAAACAATCCAGAAGAGTTCCATTGGCATGACGAATATGCAACGTTGAATTTCTTTCGGTTTATCTGCAAAAATATCGGTAACTTGGGAAATGGAGAAATTGAGAAAATGGTCACACGCTTGAAAAGCATAGATCAGAAAGCAGTGGAAAACCATGTGAATGGTGCTGTTTGGGCATTTGATTATGATAAGATGTTCTGTGTACTGATGGAAAATGAAATTTGCCGAAAGGTGTGTGAAAAGAATAAATATAATAGTTGGATGAAGTTGATTGGACAGTATTGTGTTTCAATGGCTTAAAGATGAAGAAAGTTGTTGGAGGGAAAAAACTCTCCAGCAACTTTGTCTTTGATGAATAGAGGTCAATTTTTTGTTCAATTATTTTCACTATTGTTTGATTCAGTGATTTTTTTCTTCTTTGGAGAAACCAGTTTGTGACCGGAATAAATGGACATGCCCATACAAAGCAATGAAGAATAGGCAAAGTATTTATGTGCAGTCATAGATTTTCTGATTCCAGAATAAATGCATCCCAACATACAGAAAAGTGCGCCTAGGGACCAGTATTTATGTGATTTCATGATTTGATACCTCCTTTGATTTAGCTGCTTCAATCATAACTCTATTTTACGAATATGCAAAGAAAATCTTGAAATATAGTTCTGTAGAATTAGAACTTGGCTTTGCGATTCTGTATATTTAAGATATCCACAAGTATACTAAATCCAGAACGATTATTCGTTCTGGAGGAGGTGTTACGATGGATTTGAAGGCAGTAGGACAGCGAATCAAATCAGCACGAGAAGCAAAAAATCTCACGCAAGAGGAACTGGCTGCATTAGTAAATTTAAGTCCGACGCATGTGAGTGTAATAGAGAGAGGCTTGAAAGTTACAAAATTGGATACCTTTGTTGCAATTGCAAATGCATTAGATGTTTCTGCAGATACTCTTTTGATTGATGTTGTGGCACATTCAGTTACAGGTGTTACCAATGAGCTGACAGAGAAAATAGAAAAACTTCCGATCAAAGAGCAGAAAAAAATTATCAAAGTAATTCATACATTATTGGAAGAGTAATATGACAAAATGGGAAGAGCAAGTAGCTCTTCTTTTTTTTGACTTTTTATTCCGCTTTAAATTGTAAAGTATCTTTTCATGATAATAGAAATATGCTAAATTAGTTCTATAGAACAATGTGTAATTCTACTTATATATTGGAGGAAAATGAATGAGAGAGAAAACTATTTATGAGAAAATTGCAAAAAAGTACAACACAACACCAGAAGAGGTACGCAGAGAAATGCAGATAGCCATAGATGCAGGATTTGATAATCCTGATCCGGATGTGCAGGAAGAATGGAAGAAAATGACACTTAAAGGAGACAGACCCACACCGGAAGAAGTAATCAATTACGCAGTAAAACAATTAAAAGGAAATTAATGAAAATATGAAAAGAAAGATAATTGCAGTAATCTCAGGAGCAGTCATCTTGATAATTGCTACAGGAAGTATTTATGGGAAACCTGAATCTGGTCATAAGGAAGGTGAACCTGATGTAGTAGGAACATTTTCCATAAATCAGGATGAAAATCTAACCGTAGTAGCTAACCGGGAAAATATTGAGGATAGAGAAGCGTTTGCAAGAGAACTTTTGCAGATGTACAAGGAGAATTCTTTTCATTCGACAAAATTCTCCACAGACAGGGGATATGCGACGAGTCTTGATATGAACATCTATTTATGGAAAGAGGATATTGAAGATGGGGAATCGGTAATGACAGCCGAATACAGACCTGTAGAATATGGAAAGGACTATGATGTTGTCAATAATCCTGATAAATTTCAACTATATATAGATGGAAAAGAAGTAGAAGAATAACACGGTGAACTTTTTATACTGAAATATGTACGATTTCAATAATGATGTGAACTTATAGGAATGTATTGCGGATACTTTGTGAACTTTATCCTGATACAATGATTATGCTGATGAAAGAAGGCATAGATAACTGAATATAAGAAAGAGACGAAGGCCTCAGTAGTTAAGAAAAAAACTACTGGGGCTTTTTTTCGTGCCTGAATTTCTCAGCCAATAACTGCGGGTATGTCCCGGCAGGATAAAGGCGGAGCAGGCATGATTCTAAACAGAGGTCCGCCTTCTGGATTTGAAACAAGCAACGAGATTTCAAATTCAGGAGGAACGGACATGTATATTGAACACCCATATTTTTATGAAGGAAAGTATTACGCAAATATTGATGGAGAGATGATTGAGATTACAAAAGAGGTTGCGTATGCGATGAACAATTTTTATAGAAGCAGCAAGGCAAAAAAGGTAGAAATCAAAAACGAATTGGGAGAGGTCGTGGACAAGATGTTGAGGGAAGTACCTTACAGTGGTCAGTCCATTGATGGAGAAGGCTTTATGATAGAGGATTTTCCGGATCTGAATTGTGATGTGGAGCATAGTGTGCTGACAAAAATGGAACAGCAGGATATCCACAAAGTGATCAATCAGCTGAACTCCGAGGAACGCATGATTATTTACGGTATTTTCTTTGAAAACAAGACACAGACACAGATGGCAGAGATTATGGGAATTTCCAGACAGATGCTGTCATACAAGCTGAAATCCATTCTTAATAAGATGCGTGAAATGTATATGAATAAATTTTTTTAAAAAATTTTTCAAAATCTTTTGCATCTTCCGAAGTCATTTGACTTTAGTAATTAGAGGAGCTTTAAGGACTCCCTAAAACGCACCGTGATAACTGAATATCCAATAATAACTGACGTGACATTTCATACAGTGAGCACGAGGAAGATGCCGCTATAGGATTATAAGACGTAAAAACATTTTTAGAGCTAATAATGCTGCGAAAAAGCACTGACCAAAGCCAGTCGGCAGGCTGGTGATGCGATGACATGTGTGAGATGCGATACACTTGCAGACCCTGAGAAGTCTGTAATTGGTAAACCTATGAACTGCCAGAGCCTGGAAACGAGAGTTTTTGGGTTGTGGTCCGGAGTATAGCATTCGGACAGGTTATTATTCCCTTCCTGCAGATGCAGGAGTAACGATTCGGGGTATCGAGGATAAATAGAATCGAGCGAGCACTGTTTAATAATCAAATTGGTTATAGAGGTTATGCGGCAGAGCTTTCCATCTTGGAAAGGAACTCTGCCGTATTCCTGTGGAGCCAATATAGCGCTAGGGATGCTTTACAAATAAAAAAAGATTGGAGAGATGACAAGTGACGATTCGAAGAGGAGATATCTTATGGGCGGATCTCGGTATGTTTCCGACAACTTCGGTTCAGGGTGGAGTAAGACCGGTGATCGTAGTAAGTAACAACAAAGCTAATACATACAGTTCAGTCATTACAGTAGTTCCGCTGACGTCAAGAATATATAAGAAGCGGTATTTGCCAACACATGTATTTATCAGTAAGTACGATATGACAGGGATCCGAAAAGGAAGCCTGGCATTGGCTGAACAGGTTATGAGTATTTCTACAAAATGTATTATTGAGAAATGCGGAAGAGTAAATAAGTGGAGCCTGGATCGGGTACTGAAAGCAGTACGGATTCAGATGGGAATGGAAGGAGAAGGGCATGACAGCAGAGGAATATAGAAATTATCTGGATCAGGATTTCAGTGATGTGGATATCAATGAAATGACTGATCTACGGATGATAAAAACAGACAGAAATAAATCGCTTCAGGAACGGAGAGATATTTTTCTGAATAAAGTAGGAAATCCTTATCTGGTCCGGATCGGTAATATGAAAGTAAAAGTCAGATTTGCAAATAACGGTATATCTATGGAGCAGGCATTTGAGAATATGCTTCTGAGTGTCTGAAAAAGTACTGGTAAAATTGAGGGGACTGTGTTAGAATGTCGGTAAGGACAAATTATGCAGCCCCCTTTTATTACATGGATTTTCTGACGTAATAAAAGGAGGTAAGATATGTATCAGAATATCAACAAAATCTATCATGCCGCCATCTATGTCAGATTATCTAAAGAAGATGGCGATATTTCCAGTTCAGCAAAACTGGAAAGTAACAGCATTTCTAACCAGAAAGCTTTGATTCTGGATTTCCTGAAAGACAAAAAAGATATTGAAGTTGTTTCAGTCCGAGTTGATGATGGCTACTCAGGCTCTAATTTTGAGCGCCCTGCATTCCAGGCAATGCTGGAAGATATCCGGCATGGGATTGTAGACTGCGTAGTGGTAAAAGATTTATCACGATTTGGAAGGGAATATATTGATTCCGGGAAGTATATCGAGAGATTATTCCCGGCTCTTGGTGTGCGTTTTATTGCCATCAATGATAATTATGACAGTCTTAAGGGAAAGAATCAGGCAGACGAAATCATTATCCCATTTAAAAATTTAATCAACGATGCTTATTGTCGTGATATTTCTATTAAGATCAGGAGTAATCTTGAGATTAAGAGGAAAAAAGGCGAGTGCGTGACTCCGTTTGTAGCATTTGGATACAGGAAGACAAAGACAGATAAGCATAAATTAGAGATTGATCCATCGGCGGGCGGTGTAGTACAGGATATTTTTAAGATGAAGCTGCAGGGAATGAGTCAGGATGCGATCGCTAATCGTTTAAATGAACTGGGTATTCTTTCCCCATTTGAGTATAAAATAAGCAGCGGCAGTCGTTATGAAACAGGTTTCCGGCAGAAAGAACAGGCACTTTGGAGTTCCGTTACGGTCCGCAGGATACTGGAAAACGAGGTTTATATCGGAAACCTTGTACAGGGAAAAAGGACAACTCCAAACCATAAAGTGAAGCAGACTTATGTGAAACCGGAAGATGACTGGATCCGGATTGAGAAAAATCATGAACCTCTGGTGAGTGACCGTGATTTTGAAATTGTTCAGAGGCTTCTTGGCATGGATACACGTACTTCACCTGACCAAAAGCAGGTATATCTGTTATCCGGAATTGCTGTATGTGCGGATTGTGGAGCACCTATGACAAGAAAGGTTTCTACTGTGGCAGGAAAAAAATATGCTTATTATCTATGTTCCACAAATAAAGAAACAAAACGCTGTTCCAGTCATAGAATACCGGAAAAGGATCTGGAAGATGCCGTATTAGTGATGTTGAAACAGCATATCCAGAATATCCTGCACCTGAAAAGAGTCCTGGAATTTATCGGTACTGTGCCATTTCAGGAGATCAATATGAAAAAGCTGCAGGACAGGCTGGAGAAGAAAAAGCAGGAGAAAGAACGCTGTAAGGAGTTACGGATGATGCTCTATTCGGATATGAAAGAGGGCATTGTATCAAAAGAAGACTATGTAGAGCTTCATGCAGCATATGGAAAGCGGCTTAGAAATGCGGAAGAGAGTATCCGTGCGATCCAGAAAGAAATGGATAACGAGCTGGAAAAAGCAGACAAAGCCAATACCTGGCTGGATTATTTTGTGAAATATCAGGATATTGAAGAACTGTCCCGCACTGTGGTGGTAGAACTGATCAGGCAAATCAGAGTATATGATAAAAAGAATATAGAGATCACTTTTGATTTTGATGATTGTTATCAGACATTGCTGAATCAATTACCTGCTATGGGAGTTGATATGGTAATAGATGATGATAACAATCTGCAGGTCAATGTAAAGGAGGTTGTATAAAATGGCACGAAAGAGCAGGAAAAACATTCCGGAAGTAGTCAGCAGTGCAACCGTCCAGACAGAGGTGAGCAGACCGTTCCGGGCAGGATTGTATGCCAGAATTTCAATGGAAACAGAAGAAACCTTAGAAAGAGGAACGATAGAAACCCAGGTGGAACTGATGAAAAACTTTGTGGCAGATACGGAAGACATCGCAGTTGCAGAAATATATAAGGATTCTGATTATTCTGGTACAAATTTCGACCGTCCTGGTTTTACGCAGATGATGGAAGATATCAAGCATGGAAAAATTAACTGTGTGATTGTAAAGGATCTATCCAGACTTGGAAGGAATTATGTAGAGACAAGTAATTATATTGAGCGTGTATTTCCGTTTTTTCATGTGCGGTTTCTTGCTGTGACGGATGACTTTGATTCTTTCCGTGAGGGAGTGGATCTGACAGTTCCCTTAAAAAATATCATCAATGAGTTTTATTCCAAAGACCTTGCAAAAAAGATCAGCAGTGCCAAAAAAGCCCTGTGGAAAGAAGGAAAATTTACTGGTGCATGGGAACCTTATGGATACAGGAAATCAGAACAGGACAGACACCAGCTGGTAGTTGACGAGGAGGCTGCCGGACATTTACGAGAAATTTTTACTATGTATATGGATGGATGCAGCTACAGCGATATTGCAAAAAGACTGAATACAGATGGTATCCTTTCCCCGACTTTGCAGAGGGAATATTATAAAACAGGCGAAAAGCCTTCACCGGAATCCAAACCTTGGAATAATTATGAAGTGAAACGTGTACTTCAGGATGTCCATTGTACCGGAGATTCTGTATATGGAAAATATCAGCAGAGTGTTTTTCAAGGAAACAAGCAGAGAAATCTACCGGAGAGTGAGTGGCTCTATGCTGAGAATACCCACGAAGGAATTATTGATAAAGAACTGTTCCGGCAGGTACAGGAAAAAATCCGGGAATTTACGGAAGCATACAAAAAGAAGCATCAGCTGAATAATGGAGCCATTCGGAATCATAATTTCTATACCGGCAAGATCAGGTGTGGGGGTTGTGGGAACCGCATGGTGTTGTCCAGAGAAAAAACAGGGACATTTTATTATATCTGTGGTGCAGATGCGAACCATAAATCCGGAGGAAATCAGTGTAAGGGGCACAGAGTCAAAAAAGAATACGTGGATGAAGACGTCCTTCGCCTGATCCAGTCACATATGAAAGCCGTATTGGATACAGAGAAACTGATCCGTGAAATGAATTCTGCTTCCAGAAACCAGACACAGTATTTGCTTCTGGATAAGGAAGTGGGGAAACTTCGGCGGGAGTTGAGCAGGATCAGCAAGCGTAAATCTGATTTATATGAGGATTATTCGGAACGTCTGATTACAGAAGAAGAATACATGCAGTTTTCCCGTATCTATTCCAATGAAATAGAAAACATCAAGAACCGCCTGGATGTAGTATTGGCGGCACAGGTACGGTATTCCAAGGATTATCATATCGAGGAAGGATGGGGAAAAGTGATACATACTTATATGTCAAAGCGTAAGCTGACAAAAGAAATGGCAGATGCCTTTGTGGATTCAATTATTATCCATGGTAAGTATGATTATGAGATCAAGCTGGTATATGACGATCAGTTTGCAGATTTACAGAAATTAAAGAAAGAGAAGGAGGCGCAGTCAAGATGACAGATCATAGAAAAACAGCTGTTTACATCCGTTTATCCGCAGAAGATGACAATGTAGATGGCAGAGCTAAAAAAGAGAGCGACAGTGTAACTTCTCAGAGAATTCTGTTAAAATCATTTGTGATTGATCAGCTGGGTGTAGATGAGGCAGATATCCTGGAATATGTGGATGATGGTGTCAGCGGTACTCATTTTAAACGGCAGGGATTTCAACAGCTGCAGGATGACATGAAAAGTGGAGAAATCGGCTGTGTAGTTGTAAAAGACTTTTCCAGATTCGGAAGAGACTATCTGGAAGTTGGATTTTATATTGAATATATTTTTCCACTTCTGCAGATTCGATTTATTTCGATTAATGACAGCTATGACAGTGCAGCAAGCAGCGGAATGACTGGTGGAATGAATGTGGCATTGCAGAATCTGGTATACAATATGTATAGCCTGGATTTGTCCAAGAAAATTTCATCAGCAATGCAGACGAGAACAAAAAATGGTACACGTCTTCCGGTAAATGCCAGATATGGCTATAAAAAAGGAAAAGATGGAAGGCTGGAAGTTGATCCGGAGGCTGCAAAAGTCGTGAAAATGATTTTTCAGATGGCAGCGGAGGGAACAAGTTTTGCAGATATTACAAGGGAATTGAACAGACAGGCGATTGCTACTTGTGATGAGCAGAAATTATCAAGAGGGGATCAGGTGCAGTTCCAGAGGTTTGACACGATCAAAAAGAAACACTGGAGCCCTACGACAGTATCGGCAATCGTCCGGGATGAGATTTATATTGGAACCAGAATCTGGGGCAAAACACGTTGCAGTATGCATACGGGCCATAAAGCAGTTCTGAATGATGAAACAGAATGGGTTCGCCTGGAAAATCATCATACGGCAATTATAGACAGGGAATTGTTTGAAAAAGCAAATGAAATGCATCCGAAAAAGAAGAGAAGTGTTGCAGAATCACGCACCAATTTTACTCTGGAAAGACGTAAAAAACAGCCGGCCTTGCTGATATGTGCCAACTGTGGGCATTCTCTGTTAAAAGAAACAGAGCATCTGCTGAAATGTTCAGATGCCAGAACCAATGGTGATCCTGTGTGCCGAAGTCTGGTGATTCGTAGGGAACCGATGGAGGAGAATATCCTTGGGCTTGTCCGTCAGTATGCAGCGTCAATGTTGAAAAAAGGAAAGAAAGTATCTTCCAAAAGACAATGTGAATACAAAGAGATCAATACTACAGAATTGCAAAAACAGAGCCGACAGTTGACCTCGGAAAAGATGAAACTCTATGATGATTACAAAGATGGTCGTATAGATCGTGATTCGTATAAGCAGAGAGCTGAAAAGATAAGTGTACAGCTGGATGAAATAAAACGAAAGATAGAAGATGCGAAGAATAGTAAAAAGCTTCTTGAACAAAATGAACTTTCTGATAAAATAAAACTAAAAGATTTCTTGGGAATTCAGAAGTTCGATACAGAGAAGCTGCGTGAGGTTATCAAGGTGATCCGTGTTCATAGTCAGGATGAAATTGAAATCGAATGGAATTTTGACGATATTTTTTCAGAACAGAGATAACTTGAGCAGGACAAGAATGACTTATCAAAAGATAATAAAGGTGCTGGGACTACCTGATGGAAGCGTCAGATAGTCTTCGGCAGAAAAAAATAAAATTTTTTTTGTCCTATACTTGACACATCCACATGGTCGAGTTATAATAAGGACAAGTTAGAAAACTCCAGTAAATACAAGGGGTTGCACTAATTTAGTCCTTATTTTTAATTTCCTGAAAAGGGAAAAATAAAGCAGCGCTGTCATTCCAGAATATGAATTATTACAGATTCAGACTGGAAATGGATTTGTGTAAGACAAGAGTAAAAACAACAGAATTATTGTAATTATAGGACTGAATTAGCTCGCACGGAATATAGATTCCGGATGTCTAATTCAGTCCTCTTTTTGATTGATGACGATGAAAGGTGATGAAAAATGGCTAGAATTATTTCTATTGTAAACCAAAAAGGGGGAACGGGAAAATCCGCATGTACAGCTAATTTAGCAGTAGGATTAGCACAAAAGAATATGAAAGTGTTGATTGTAGATGCCGATCCACAGTCTGATGTATCCGCAGGATTTGGATATCGTGATTGTGATGACAGTAATGAAACACTTACTGCTCTTATGGATGCTGTAATGAAAGATGAAGATATTCCTTCCGAATGTTTTATCAGACATCAGGCAGAGGGGATAGACATTATCTGTTCTAACATTGGACTGGCAGGTACGGAAGTACAGTTGGTAAATGCAATGAGTAGAGAATATGTATTGAAACAGATTTTATATGGTATCAAAGATCAATATGATGTAGTCATCATTGATTGTATGCCATCATTGGGAATGATTACGATTAATGCGCTGGCTGCATCAGATGAAGTCCTCATTCCAGTTGAAGCATCCTACCTGCCAATCAAAGGATTGCAGCAGTTGTTAAAAACAATCGGTAAGGTCCGTAAGCAGATTAATCCGAAGCTGCAAGTCGGAGGTATTTTGTTTACGATGGTCGATGCTCATACGAATGATGCCAGAAATAACATGGAACTTCTCAGAAATGTATATGGAAGTCAAATTCATATCTTTGATAATTATATTCCATTTTCTGTAAGAATGAAGGAAGCAGTCAGAGAAGGACAGAGTATTTTCTCTTATGATCCGAAAGGCAAAGCTACAGAAGCTTATCGGAGAGTGACGGAGGAGGTGCTGAAAGATGCCATCTAAAAAAAGAGCAACTCCCATTTCCTTACAGCCACTTGATGCGTTATTTGGAACAAACGAAGAAACAAACAATGGAATTTGTGAGATAGAAATAGGAAGCCTTCATCCATTTCCAAATCACCCGTTTCAAGTAAAAGATGATAAGAAAATGGAAGAATTATCAGAAAGCATTACACAATATGGCGTGTTGGTTCCTGGTATTGTGCGATTGAGAGAGTCCGGTGGTTATGAGCTGGTAGCTGGTCATAGGCGAAAACGAGCATGTGAACTTGCGGGATTAGAGAAAATGCCTGTTATCATCAAAGATCTTACAGATGATGAAGCGACGGTGATCATGGTAGATTCCAACATTCAACGAGAAGAGCTGCTGATCAGTGAAAAGGCATTCGCTTATAAAATGAAATATGAGGCGTTAAAGCGTCAGGGAAAACGGTCTGATTTAACTTCTTGCCAAGTTGGCAAGAAGTTGGCGGCAGAAGAAGTCAGTCAGAATACAGGAGATAGTTCCAGACAGATTCTTCGATATATTCATCTGACAGAGTTAATCGCAGAACTTTTAGAACTGGCAGACGAGAAGAAGCTTCCCTTTAATACAGCTGTTGAAGTTTCATATTTGAGAAGTGAAGAACAACAGATATTGCTTCAGTATATGAGTAATCACAATATGGTACCGTCTATGAAGCAGGCAAAGGAATTGAAGCAGATTGCAAAAGAGCAGATGTTGACATATTCAGAGATTGACCAGATCTGTATGAATGAAAGTACTGAGAAAGTACAGGTACAGATTCCGGCGAAAAAGCTGAAACAGTATTTTCCTGAGTCATATTCTAAAGCTCAGATGGAAGAAGTGATATTTATGCTCCTGGCATCATGGGCAGAAAAACAATAATATGATATGCGAAGTTGGACAGAAGGAATGAAAAGATGATGATAGAAGATGTAATTAAAAAATCAATACTGCCACTGGCATTTATGCTATTCTGGTTCTGGATGGTATCCACCATCATGAAAGTCAGTGGACAGACAGACTTATTCTGGTGGATATTTCTTTCCGGACTTCCATTTGGAATACATAAAATGCGGCTGGTCCTGATTCCAAAAGGAATGGATATAACAGCAACACTTGGGATGGCTGCATTAAGTGTCATCATTGGAGCTTTGATTGGAAGTATCATGATTCCAGTGTATGTAATCCGTGCGGTATACGTTTTCTTACGATATATCATCGGAAAATAATTGAATATTTGATAAGAGGCAGGCTTGCGAAAATAAAATCGTAAGCTTGCCTCTTTTTTTTGTACCCAAAATCAGGCAATTCAGGGGAAATCCCTTTTGCAAATATATATACCTGGAGGATTTTTAAGATGAGAGAGCGAATTGAAAGTAAGCATGTAACAAAAGAAATCAAAAGTCAGATGCCAGTGATTCCGGTGGAAATTGTTAAAGAAAGAGGTTGTACGTTCTGCCCGTATTATCTGGGCAATTATGAGAAACAGCCACGCTGTATGATGAAAATCTGTGCCTGGGATGATGAAAATGAACGTTTCCATCCAGTTCTTCGTGGACTGATTCCATTTTACAAAGAGAAGATGGAAAAAGCAGAAGAGAAGTTCCTGGCAATGAAAAAGATTTACACAACGCTGTTAGGAATGTTTGCCGATGAAATGAAGCAGGAAGAGTTGGAAAAAGATGAATGTTACGGATGTGCCTATGGAAAATGTGGACCATGTATCGGTATCTGTTACAAATCAATGAAAGCATAGGAGGGTTAAGCCAATGAATACAACAGTTATTTCCGGGCGATTGGTAAGAAATCCTGGATACAACGAAGTGGAGAATGAAAGAGGACTTCATAAGATTGCCAAGTTTGTTCTGGCAGTCAGAAGAAATTATTCCGATGAAGTCAGTTTTATTCCGGTAAAGGCTTTTGCAAAGAAAGCAGAATTTGCCAGAGATTATCTGATGCAGGGAACGAAGGTCATGGTGGAAGGCGAGATTGTCACAGGTAATTATGAAGATAAGGATACCGGGAAAAAGATCTATACAACTGAAGTGTATGCAAATCGGATCGAATTTGCAGGTGCAAAAATAGTTGACAGACCACCGTTTCCAGAAGATGCGGAAGGGTTCTTAGAGATCCCAGAGGGCATGGAAGAGGAAATGCCGTTTAGATAGAGGAGGATAAAAGATGGTTTCAGTAGATCAGGCGTATATGGTAGGGCATATGAAAAATGCCGATGGAAGTATCAATAACAAAAATGTAGTGCTGTCAGCAGCATGTGAAGCAGCGGAACTGTTCCAGTGCATGATGTCAGTAAATCAGAAACTGGAGGACTGGCAGAGATTTAACCACACCTTGGAGATGCATCTTAGAAGTGTGGAATGTGAGAAAATCCATGATATCTGTCAGGCGGTATATGGAATGAAACATCCGTCCGATGAACTGGAAGGATTGTATCTGGCAAGAGAGGATGAACAGATATGCCTGCTGTACTATCAGGTATTTGTAGGGATGCTGGAAATCAATATTAATTCAGCCGAAGTGCTGTACAAACAGAAGGAGGAAATAATCAATGAGTAAGGTGGAGTATATGCCGGTAGATTGTCTGCAGGTGCCAAAGATGCTGTTCCAGGTGGAAAAATTCAAAAATCTGTCAAATACAGCAAAAATTTTATACAGCTTATTTCTGGATCGTTTGAAATTTGCGGTGCAGAATGGCTGGGTAGATCATAACGGAGATCTGTTTGTTATCTATCCAAAAAGCGAAATGAAGAAAGACCTGAATACGACTCGATATGGCGTAGATCAGGCAGTACAGGAACTTGTTAAGATTGGAAAGCTGGTGCGTATTGTTCAAAACAATGGAAAGGCGAACCACTTTTATATCAATGATATTTATGAAAATGAGATGGAGGAAGAATCAATGATGACATTAGACAGAATTATGGCAAATATGCCGATGGAAGAAAGAGAAATTATCATGGACAAGATGGTGGCAGCATCCAGAGATATTCTGGGAACAATTGCAGATATGGGATATCTGGATGAATATGAGACACCACTGACTCCTATGGAAGAGCGAGGCTATTACGATGAAGAAGGTAATCTTGATATTGATGCCGTAGAAGCCGATGGCTATGAGTTTGGTATGGATCTGGCATTTGGCGTGTTATCTGTTTGTGAAGGAAAGCCTGAACATGTGCTGGAAATTCAGAAATATGTAAATGAACAGTATGAGTGCTGTTCTAATAAGAAGTTTATGAAAGTTCTGGAAACAATCGCACGAATGAATGGAAACGAGGAGGTTTATATCGAGGATATGTATGCCTGCAATAAAGAAGCAAGGAATTATTATCTGAGCGAGTTAATGATGTGCTTCAACTTTGTGTTTAATGAGATGTGTCATGGAACAGGCAGTGCAGCAGGGTGTGATTTTAATAGTGAGGAAGAATAGGAAATAAGCTATGGCAGATTTTGAATATTTCAGAGCAGAAGAATCTGACCAGTTTTCTTTTTTTCGGATCCCCAAAGCTCTGTTCACAGAAAAAGAGTTTGCAAGCCTGTCCACAGACGCAAAGCTCCTTTATGGAATTCTGCTTGATCGAATCAGCCTATCCAAGAAAAATGGATGGATTGACAATGATGGTTATGTCTATATCATTTATACGATCGCAGAATTGCAGGAACTGTTGCGAATGTCGCATACGACAGTGACAAAGCTTCTTTATGAGCTTGACAGTGTGCATGGGATTGGATTGATCGAACGGTATCGGCAGGGGAATAATCGTCCTTCTGTCATATACGTGAAAAATTTTGTGAAACGGAGCAGAGGAAAGCCAGTAAGATACTTTGCTTCTGGAACGCCAGAAACTGGAAATCCAGACTGCAAGGAATTGGAAATCCGGATTGCAAGAAACTGGAAGTCCGGAACGCAAAAAAATAGAAGTCCGGACTGCAAGAATCTGGATGGAAGTAATACTAAGATAAATAAGACTGAAAAGAATCATACTGATAAGAGTAAGGGCAATACTCCCGCTTTGGAAGAAAAATTCAGTCAGTATGGTAGATTTAAAAATGTTGTTCTGTCGGAAGCTGAACTGCAGGAGCTGATGACGCTATTTCCATGGGATTACCAGAAACGGATTGATCATCTTTCTGTTTATATGAAATCCAGTGGAAAAGAATATCAGAACCATTTTGCAACAATCTGTCTTTGGGCAGAAAGGGATGGAACCAGGATAGGAATGGATAAATATGAATTTCAGGAAGGAGAAAGCCTGTGATGGAAAATAAAGTAACAGCAGATTATGTGGACGAAGAGGGATGTCTTCATTGTGGCATCTGTGGAAAAAGAAAACAGATGAAAGTCAGTCTGATGGGATTTGAGCATGTAGTGTCTTGTTTGTGCGAATGCGAGGTGAAAGCCAGACAGGAACTGGATGAAAAGATGCAGCGGGAAGAAGCACAGCGACTGCTTTATCAGAGAAAATCCGTCGGACTTCGGGAAAGAAGATTCTGGGAATGGAAATTTGAAAATGACAACGGAAGCAACCAGAAGATACTAATTGCCAGGCAGTATGTAGAAAACTGGACAGATATGAAGAGAAAAAATGTAGGATTGCTTTTGATGGGACCAGTTGGAACCGGGAAAAGTTTCTTTGCAGGCTGTATTGCAAATGCACTTTTGGAACAGGGAGAACGTGTCATGATGACAAATTTTTCCAGGATCCTAAATGAAATGACCAGCTATCAGGCAGATAAGAACCAGATTATACAAAATCTTGTGGATTATCCGTTGCTGATTATTGATGACTTGGGAATAGAACGAAATTCCGAGTTTGCTTTGGAGCAGGTCTATAATGTGATAGACAGCCGCTATTGTAAAATGCTTCCGCTGATCGTAACAACGAATCTGGGACTGAATGAAATGAAATCCACAGATTTAGATACTGCCCATCAGCGTATTTATAGCAGAATACTTGAAATGTGTGTTCCCATCTATTGTGGTGGAGAAGATAAGAGAAAAGAAGAAGGGACAGAAAAACTCGTACAGGTACAGAGCCTGATTACCGGTTAATCTGTCCTTTTTTATTGAAAGGGGGTGATTGCCATGATTACAGATCTGGACAGCAGTTAAATCGCTGAAAGGAGGGAAAAGTCATGCAGGAAGAGGTAACTCAGAAAACGGTCACGTTCTGTATTCGGACTACCAAAATCACAGCAGACCTGTTGAGAAAGGTTCTTGCTGCGTATCTGCGGCATCATAAGCAGAAATCGGTAGAGAAGAAAGCACAGAAAAATCAGCCGAAACAGGGAAAGGTCACGGTAAAAGAGCTGGCAAAGCAGAATGCCGGGATGGTCAATATCGAGATCACGAACAAAAATATCAAGTCCTTTGAACGCTATGCCAGAAAATATGGAATTAACTATGCTCTGAAAAAGGACAAGAGCAAAGAGCCGCCAGTTTATCTGGTATTTTTCAAAGGACGTGATCAGGATGCCCTCAATGCTGCTTTCCGTGAGTTTTCCCAGAAACAGATTCAAAAAGCGAATAAACCTTCGATTCACAAGCGTCTGGCAGCTTACCGGGCAATGATGCCAAAGAAGACGAAGGACAAAGTAAAGAACCGGCATCAGGAGCAGAGTCGATGAAGAAACAGATCGGCAAACCTCTGATGCAGAAGTGGAAGAATAAGATCGGGGTCAGGCTGTCCGCCCTGGATAAAAAGAAACTGGTTCTTACCAATCTCCCATATGCTCTG
>NZ_JBWJVP010000168.1:0-55404 GCF_056339915.1 Blautia sp. ZXY-1-B12
AGATGGTTGTTTAACTCAGAATTCGGTCTTCTCAATCACATTTTTCACACAAAGATCAACTGGATCTCTGATCCGAAGATCGCAGTCTATGCGATCGCAGTGATCGGTGTATGGTCTATCATCGGCTACAATATGGTACTTTTCCTGTCAGGTCTGCAGGAAATTCCAAGAGATTATTATGAAGCAGCAAGCATTGACGGAGCAACCGGAATCAAACAGTTCTTCCACATTACAATCCCGCTGCTTTCACCGACCATCTTCTTTGTAATGGTTACCCGTGTCATCGGTGCCATGCAGGTATTCGACCTGATCTTCATGGTTATGGACAGAAACAGTCCTGCACTTTACAAAACACAGTCACTTGTTTACCTGTTCTACCAGAATTCTTTTGTACAGAATAACAAAGGTTATGGTTCAACAATCGTCGTACTTCTTCTGGTTGTAATTATGATCATGACAGTATTCCAGAATATTGCGCAGAAGAAGTGGGTTCATTATAACTAAGGAGGGATAATTATGTCAGCAAGAGATAAAGCAAACAGAGTTCTGATCCATGTTATCCTGATACTGGTATCTATTACCATGCTGGTTCCTTTCTTATGGATGATTCTGACAGCTTTCAAAACTATGACAGAGGCAACCTCTGTCAACCCGTTCGTAATCCTCCCGTCTACATGGAGATGGGACAGTTTTAGAGAAGTAAGCGCAAATATGGATTTCTTACATCTGTATATCAATACCTTACTTCTGATCCTGGGTCGTGTTGTATGTGCGGTTCTGACAGCAACACTGGCAGGCTATGCATTTGGACGTCTGAACTTCAGGGGGAAAAACCTGATGTTCTCTCTGGTCCTTTTCCAGATGATGGTTCCTGGACAGATTTTCATTATCCCACAGTACTTAATGGTAAGCAAAATGGGAATGCTCAATACCATTTTTGCCTTGGTATTTCCCGGTATTGTTACTGCATTTGGTACATTTCTCCTCAAACAGGCTTATATGGGACTTCCGAAAGATCTGGAAGAGGCAGCACGTCTTGACGGATGTAACATCGGTCAGACCTTCCTGTTCATCATGGCTCCTCTGACACGTTCTTCCATGGTGGCACTGGGAATCTTCACAGCAGTATTTGCATATAAAGACCTGATGTGGCCTCTGATCTGTAACAAGGATGTAATGCCTCTGTCAGCAGCACTTGCAAAAATGCAGGGACAGTACACCAACAATTATCCGCAGCTGATGGCAGCATCTCTGCTTGCATGTATCCCGATGATCGTACTGTATCTGATCTTCCAGAAGCAGTTCATCGAAGGTATTGCAACATCTGGTGGTAAGCTGTAATAAAATCTGAGCAGCACAGGCAGGCTTTGTTATAAAATCAGACCAGAGATTGTAGCAGGGCTTGCCTGAAACTGGATTTGATAATATTTAGAGTGTGTCTGAAAAATGCTTTCCCCAAGATGTGCGTCACAATTTGCGGGAATGATTTTTTAAACATGCTCTAGAGAAAGAAAACTGAAATATAAAATAAAAAAAGATAAATGAAAGGAAGAGGTAGATAGAAATGAAACCAGGAAGTCTCTTTGACAGAATATTTGGATTTTTAGGTCAGTTGATCGCATTAAATTTGCTGTGGATCGTGTGCTCTCTTCCGATTATCACAGCAGGGGCATCCACCACTGCATTATTTTACTGTACATTGAAGCTCCATAAAGATGGAGATATCAGAGTACTTCATGATTTTTTTAAGAGTTTTAAGCAGAATTTCAGGCAGTCCACACTGATCTGGATTCTGATGGTTGCAGCAGGAATATTTATTTATATGGAAAAAGAAGCTCTGGCAACAATGCCGGGATCCATGTCACAGATTTTTAATTATGTGATCTTTGCGGTATATATTCCTCTGGTGGCAGTTGCACTGTATGTATTTCCAACAGTTGCAGCATTTGAAAATAAAACAATGACTTTGATTACAAACGCATTTTATTTTGCGGTTAAACATATAGGTTATGCCTTAGCTGTGGCAGTGATCACAATCCTGCCAATGACAATGACACTTGTAGATGCAAAACTTTTCCCGGTATATCTGCTGATCTGGCTGATGTTTGGGTTCTCCCTGACTGCCTATGCAGATTCCTGGTTTATGTGGAAACTGTTCAAGCCCTACTTCAAAGAGGAGGAAGAGGAACATCACTACGTGGACACAGAACCTGATCAGTACGCGTTTTAACCGAAACAAACAGCGATACCTGGTTACATAAAAAATAGATAGAACATCTATAAAATAGAAAGAACAAAGAAATGAGAGGTACAGAGTATGGAATGGATCAAATATCACGAGGCAGAGAAAGTATTCGACCTGAGAACAGAGCACAGCACTTATCAGATGCAGGTAAGAGAGTATGATACTCTGGTTCATCTGTATTATGGAAGTCCGGTAGGCGATACACTGATCACAGACAGGATTGTATGTGTGGACAGAGGATTTTCAGGAAATCCTTATGAGGCAGAAAAGGACAGAACATTTTCATTAGATACCCTGCCACAGGAATATACTGCATATGGAAATGGTGATTATCGTATCAATGGCCTGGAGACAGAGCAGGCAGACGGCAGTGATACTGCAAATCTGAAATTTGAGTCCTATGAGATTACAAAAGGAAAGTACAGCCTGAAAGGGCTTCCTGCAATGTTTGCAAAGGAAGATGAGGCAGAGACACTGGAAATTGTTTTGACAGACCGTATCAGCGGACTGAAAGCACATCTTCTCTATGGTGTATTTCCTCATCTTGATGTGATCACCAGAGCGGTACGCCTGGAAAATACAGGTACAGCACCGGTTACAGTAAAAAAAGCAATGTCTATGGAAATGGACTATGAATACAGAGAACTGGATGCAGTTCATTTCTATGGCAGACACAATATGGAACGCCAGATGGAGAGAACTCACCTTGGTCATGGCAACTGGTCTGTGGGAAGTATCCGCGGCACCTCCAGCCATCATCACAATCCATTTGTGATCCTCTGTGACAGAAATACAGAGGAAACTTATGGAAACTGCTATGGATATGCACTTGCATACAGTGGAAACTTCTTATTTGAAACAGAGGTGGACCAGGTAGGACATACCCGTGTGGCAATGGGAATCCATCCATATCATTTCTCCTGGACACTGGAAAATGGAGAATGTTTTGAGACACCGGAAGTGATCATGGCATATTCAGCAGAAGGCTTCGGAAAGCTTTCCAGGATCTATCATGATGCATACAGAAGCAATCTGATCCGCAGTAAATACACAGAGCTGCCAAGACCGATCCTGGTAAATAACTGGGAAGCAACTTATTTTGATTTTGACGCAGATAAGATTTACCACATTACAGAAGAGGCAAAAAATATCGGACTGGATATGTTTGTTCTGGATGACGGATGGTTTGGAAAGAGAGACAATGACTGGTGTGCACTTGGTGACTGGGAAGTAAATGAAGAAAAGATTAAAGGCGGGCTTCCTGCACTTGCAGAGAAGATTCATGGACTTGGACTGAAATTCGGTCTGTGGGTAGAGCCGGAGATGATCTCTGAGGATAGTGATCTCTACAGAGAGCATCCAGACTGGGCACTGAAGATCCCGGGACGTGCCATGAACCGAAGCAGATATCAGTTAAATCTGGATATTACCAGAAAAGAAGTACGTGAACACATTATGAACCAGATCTTTAAGGTTCTGGATGCATGCAAGGCTGATTATGTGAAATGGGATATGAACCGAAGCGTAGATAACGTATTCTCAGCAGCTCTTCCAAAGGAACATCAGGGAGAGGTTTACCACAGATATGTGCTGGCTGTTTATGAAATGATGGAAAGCCTGGTACAGAGATATCCGGATCTTCTGTTTGAGTCCTGCTCAGGCGGAGGCGGAAGATTTGAGGCGGGAATGCTTTACTATTCTCCGCAGATCTGGTGCAGTGACAATACAGATGCTATTGACAGACTGAAAATCCAGTATGGTACCTCCTTCGGATATCCCATAAGTGCAATGGGCGCACATGTCAGCGTATGCCCGAACCATCAGTCTGGAAGAACGACTCCTTTTGAGACAAGAGGAATTGTTGCATCCGCAGGTACCTTTGGCTATGAGCTGGATCTGATGAAGATGTCCGAAGAAGAGAAAAAGACAGCCAGAGAGCAGATTCTGAAGTATAAAGAAATGGAGCATCTGGTACAGTCCGGAGACTACTATCGTCTGGTGAACCCATTCGAAAACAACAACCATGTACTTTGGCAGTTCGTATCCAAGGACAAAAAAGAGACAGTTGTATGTGGCGTAAGACTCCACAGCGAAGCTAATCCGTATATCTATCTTTTCTATCCTCAGGGACTGGATGCAGATCTGCATTACGAAGACATTGCAACCGGAAAAGTATACACAGGCGCAGCACTGATGAAAGCAGGACTGCCATTACCACTGACAACAGGTGATTACCAGCCAATCAGATTTACATTTAAGGCAGTGGAGAAATAATTACCGAATCAAATAAGTTATCTGATTCAATTGTAGGTGACTGTTTGAACATAATAAAAAGATGAAAACCAGTAATTAAGTTTATTAATAGCAGATAAGCTTAGTTACTGGCTTTTTTTGTCCTTTGCCATCTATAGATATCAATCAATAAATAATCACAAAATTTTATATGATATATCTTTATAAGATGTTGTAGAATGATGTAAAATAGTCGTAGAATTATAAAAAACGAGGCAGGTAAAGAAAAATGAAAGAGAAAATCAAAAAAATGCCGGGAAGAATCAGAAATTATTTTTGCTCACATATGAGTGCGCAGGTTACAGTAACAGTAGTATTACTTCTGATTCTGGCAGGTCTGGTCCTTCAGATTTACGTAAAAAATCAATATTTTAATTATCTGCTCAGGAATACCAGATCAATGGAAGAATCCATGATTGAAACATCGACGATTAATATTGATGCAAATCTGAAGGATATCATCAGTGCTGCATGCAATGTAGGAGTTAATGAGACATTAAGAGTTCTGGTAGAAAACACGGAAGCAGACGGAATACTTCTGGCAAAAGAAAAACTGACATTGGGCAGCAGAATGGATGATATTGCTCATCAGATTGGAAGTGTTGTATCTATTGCAATTGTATCAGATGAAGGTCTGTGGCAGGAGTATGGGGTTTATTGGTACCAGACATCTTCAAAAGGAGTATGGGAAGATGGCAATCTGGATAAACTTCAGGAAATATATGAAAAGACCATGGCACTTCAGAAAGAGAAAGCAAATGTCAGGTACTATGTAGAGACAGATCCTGCTGTTCACAGTCAGTGGCCGCAGATAAGAATGGTACATATTGCAGTTCCGCTGATTGGAAAAACTTACAGTTATTCTCATGTGAAAAATGTAGCGGTCGTATCTTTCGATATGGGAGATATTCTGGAAAAAAGTGCTTTTGACAGAGTAGCTGATAAACCTCTTTCGATTGGATATATTGCAGATGAAAATAACAGAATCATTTACCATCCAAATGAAGAGTACGATGGAATGACAGTGGAAAGTTACAGAAAAACGCTGGACAGTACCGAGAATATCAGCAGATCATTAAAATATTTTGGATGGACAGCATATATTACCACGGATCTTGGAAAAATGCGTGCACAGGTTAACCAGATGTATACCAGAAGCATTTATGTATATCTGTTTTTGTTGTGTATCTGTGGATTTTTATGGCAGTTTACAATACGAAGAGTATTAAAACCAATTGATATTATACGGGATTCTATGCGAAATATTAAACTTTCCAAGAATCTTCCGAAGATAGAAGTAAAGGGAACCAATGAGATATGGCAGTTGGCTGGTTATTATAACGAAATGGCGGAAACTCTGGAACGACAGTACAAGGAAATACGTAGATATTATCGTGAAAAGAATCTTTCTATCCGTCAGAAAAATAAGGCAGAGAAAGAAGCTCTGGAATCACAGATCAATGCACATTTTCTCTGCAATACACTGACTGCGATCAATTATAATGCGATAGATAATGAAGATTATGAGGTAGCAGATCTTCTGAAAAAGCTTTCTAATATGCTTTCATATACATTCTCAAGGAAGCTTGTGTCAGTAAGTCTGGGGCAGGAACTGAGATGGGTAGAGCAGTATCTATATCTGCAGAAGTTCAGGCTTATGGATGTGTTTGACTACGAGATTGAATTTCAGGAAGAATACGGCGAATGGCCATGCTGTAAACTGTTTATTCAGCCATTTGTGGAGAATTCTATCCTTCATGGTTTTGAAGGAAGAGAAAGCGGGGGAATGATCCGTATTACGGGTCACATTGATGGATCCAGATTCCGTCTTTGCATTGAAGATAATGGATGTGGAATGAATGAAGATACAGAGAAACTGATGCAGCAGATTCTTATGGAAAAGCATACTTTGGATTTGGCAGGAACAGGAATCGGGATTCAGAATGTAGTGACAAGACTGCGAATGTATTATGGAGAAGAACTTTCTGTAGTTTTGGAATCAGAACCTGAAAAGGGGACAAAATTTACTTTCTGGCTTCCAATACCAGAGAATCCGGAGAAAGATATAGAGTAAATAAATGTAGCAAAAAAAGTAACAGAGGAGGTCTTTATACATTGAGAATTTTAATTGCAGAAGATGAGCAGAGAACCAGACAGGGATTAGTAAGGGTTTTGCAGAGCCTGAGGGATGAGTATGAGATTGTGGCACAGGCATCTAATGGAAAAGCAGCGCTGGAAATGATTCTGGAACAGAAGCCGGATGTGGTTTTTATTGATATCAAGATGCCGTTTATGGACGGGCTTTCAGTAATAGAAGCTGCCAGAGCTCAGGGAATTAAGGCAGAATTTGTGATTGTAAGTGCATATGCAGATTTTGATTTTGCCAAGCAGTCAATTTCTCTTGGTGTAATAGAGTATCTTCTGAAACCTCTTACAAGAGATGAGGCAGAAGCAGTACTGAAGAAAATTGAGAATAAGATCAGTGGAAAAAATAGCTATTCCCGCAGAAAATCCAGAAATTTGAGAGATAAATATCCGGATGCCCACCCTATGATTCTGCAAGCTCTGGATATCATACAGAGTGGATATGCCGGAAAAATAAGCCAGAAGAAATTGGCAGAAGATCTTGGGCTGAGCCAGGAATATTTCAGTTATCTTTTTGGAAAAAATATCGGAGAAAATTTCAGCACTTTTCTAAGGGAGTATAGAATTGAACAGGCACAGTATATGTTGAGGGAAGAAATATGTGATCAGAGGGATGTTCCTTATCAGGTAGGATTTTCCGATTCTAAATACTTCAAAAAAGTCTTTCGCGAGGTGACAGGAAAGAGTCCATCTGAATATCTGTCAGAAATAAAAGAGTAAAAATATAAGAAATATATGGAAAATATCTTGAAAATCTTAAAATATTTCCTTAATCTTAAAATATTATCCGTACAAAATTCCTTTTTCCATAAAATCTTGGGTTATGCGGTGGAAATTTGAATGGTAAAATATATACAACAAAACAACAGAGAGACGACTTAAAATTGTGCAACTAACCAAAACAAAATTCAACTAAGAAGGAAAAAGGGAGGAAAAAACATGAAAAAAACATTATTTACAGCAACATTATTGGCGGCTTCGCTGATGGCGGCATCAACTGTACAGGCAGCTCCGCAGGAAGTTACAATGTGGCATTATTTTGATCAGAAGCCAGAGCAGGAAATGCTCGCAGACATGGTTGAAGAATATAATTCTTTACAGGATGACATTCACATCAATGCAACATTCGTATCCAGAACAGAGTTAATGAACCAGTACACAGTTGGAGCACTTTCAGGAGAACTTCCTGATATCGGACAGGTAGATTCACCGGATATGGAATCCTACATATCTCTCGGAGTATTCGAAGATATCACTGATGATCTAGAATCATGGGGAGAACTGGATCAGTTCTATGATGGACCATTAAGCTCCTGTAAAGACCCTGATGGAAAAGTTTACGGACTTCCACAGAATAGTAACTGTCTTGCACTTGCTTGCAATATGGATCTTCTGAAAGCAGCCGGATATGATCATATGCCGCAGAGTCTTGATGAGTTCAAGGAAATGGTTGCAGCAACAACAGATGCATCCAATGATGTATACGGATTCGCAATGTGTGCAGTATCTACAGAAGAAGGAACATTCCAGATCCTTCCATGGCTGAGATCTGTACAGAATGGAACTGGCGTTAATGTTGATAATATTACTGCTGATTCTGCTGTAAATGGATTACAGACACTTGGAGATTTTGTAGCAAACGGATACATGAGTAAAGAGTGTGTAAACTGGACACAGGCAGATGCATGGAATCAGTTCTGCGCAGGAAAAGCTGCATTTGCAGAATGTGGAACATGGCATCTGGCACAGACAGATGCAATCAACGGAGCATTTGAATATGACTTTACACTTCTTCCAACAGGCGACGAAGGAACCTCTACATCTACAATCGGTGGTGAGAACTTTGGTGTCTGCAAAGGATCAGAAAACAAAGAAGCATGTGCTAAATTCCTTGAGTGGCTCTGCTCACAGGAAAACGAAGCAAAATGGGCAGCTGTAGGCGGAAAGATTCCTACAAGACAGGATGCGACAGCTGAATACACATTTGAGCAGGATGGATTTAAGGTATTTACAGATGAAATGAATTATGCGCAGGCTCGTGGACCGCACGCTGAATGGCCATCTATTTCTGAAGCGGTTTATACAGCAACACAGTCTGTAATCGTAGACGGAACATCTGCAAAAGACGCTCTTGAAACAGCAGCAGCTAAAATTAATCCAATCGTAGAAGAAACTCCTCTTCCTGAAAGCAACTAAAACTAACAAATAGGGAAGGATGTGGCTTTAATGGCAGCAAAGTCTAGGACTATGGCGCAGCAAAAGACGAAAGAAGCATACTGTTTCATTGTACCTGCATTTATTTATATGATCCTTGTGCTGGGATACCCGATCGTTTATAACATTATTCTCAGTCTTAAGGATGTAAATGTAAAGAACCTGAAATCAGGAACTTCCGTATTTGTCGGATTACAGAACTATATTGATTTATTCCATGATCCGACATTTCTTCTGGTTCTGCGCAATACATTTATTTTTACAATAGCTTGTCTTATTTTCCAGTTTACCATCGGATTTGCATTTGCGATGTTTTTCAATCAGAAATTTAAACTCGCAGGTCCGATCAGAGGTCTGATTCTTGTCAGCTATATGATGCCAATGGCAGTAACTGGTCTTCTTGGTAAAAATATCTTTTCCAATGCAGGTCTTATCAATGACCTGCTTGGAAAAATCGGAATCAGCGGTCCGGAATGGCTGGTTAACACCAGCACAGCTCTGATTGCAGTAATTATTATGAACTGCTGGGTAGGTATTCCGTTTAATATGCTCCTTCTTGTATCAGGACTTACAAGTATTTCACCGGATGTATACGAGAGCGCATCCATGGATGGAGCAAATTGGGGACAACGTTTTCTTTTTATAACTCTTCCCCTGATGAAAGAGTCAATTCTTGCAGTACTGATGTTAGGATTTATCTATACATTCCGTGCATTTGACCTGATGTATATCATGACAGCCGGAGGTCCGTTGAATTCAACAGATGTGCTGGGAACATATTCTTATATGTTATCATTTACACAGTTTAACTTTTCAAAAGGTGCGGCAGTTGCAATGGTACTGTTTGCATGCCTGTTCCTTATTGGTCTGTTCTATCTGAAACTGTTATCAAAAGAAGAGGAGGAAGGCTGATATGGATAATATGACAGGTGCTGAAAAGGCAAAAGAGATCAGAAATTCGATATTTGCACTTCTTATTGCATTTATCTTCTTATTTCCGATTTACTGGCTGATACAGATTTCATTTAAGTCAGATGCAGAAACATTTGGAAAGGTTCTTACCTATTTTCCACATGATTTCACCTTTGAACCGTGGCTGGAAAACTTAACAGATAAAACGTTTCTGATATCTTTGAAAAACAGTTTTCTTAATGGACTTTTGACAATGGCAATTGCTCTGGTACTCGGTGTCCCGGCAGCATATGGAATGGGAAGATACAGAGTAAAAGGTGGAAATGTTTTCCTTCTTACATTTCTGATTTCACAGATGCTTCCTCCATCCCTGACATTGACCCCAATGTATCTGATTTTCAGTAAATTGGGCTTTCTTGGAAATCATCTGACAGCTCCGGTTGCGATTGCAGCCAGTTCTATACCGTTTGTAATCGTAACATTGAGACCTTATTTCAGAAGTATTCCGGTATCATTGGATGAGGCCGCAAGACTGGATGGATGCGGATCGGTAAAAGCATTTCTTATGGTTATGCTTCCGGCAGTAAAAACAGGAATTATTACTATCATGGTTATTTCATTCCTGAACGGCTGGAATGATCTGGTATATTCAATGACATTTAATGTTGCAGAGACAATGAGACCTTTGACAGCGAATATTTATAAATTCCAGAGTGCATATGGTACAAGATGGAACTGTATCATGGCTTATGGTGCAATACTGGTACTTCCGGTAATTCTGATGTTTATTTTCTTACAGAAATATATTGTAGGCGGTCTTGTCGCAGGTGCGGTAAAAGACTGATAAAATAAAGCTATTATTTATATTATAAACAAGTTCAGCGGATTAGAACAAAACAGATAAAACTGCAGTTCCAATTCGCTGAAACTCCATTAAGAATGAAAAGGAGAAGGCAGAAATGGCAAATCAGGAAGAAGTAAGAGACGTATATGGGTATTTTGAGCAAAAAGGAAATGCGCTGTGCTACCGTTATGAGGCTGAACGGGTAAGAATTGAGCCGTGGGGTGCTGACAGCCTTCGTGTACGTGCATGGAAAACCGCAGAGATGGATCAGGCAGACTGGGCATTGATCAAACCAGAGAAGGAAATCACACCGGAAATCGAAGTTCGCGAAGACGGAGCAACGATCCGTAATGGTAAGATCCGTGCAGAGATTAATCTGATCGGTAAAATTGCATTTTATAATCAGAAAGGAGAACTTTTACTGGATGAGTATGTCCGCAACAGAAAAGATATGTTCGGAAATACCTGCAGTTCTCTTGAAGTAGAAGCCAGAGAATTTAAGCCTATCACAGGTGGGGATTACAGACTGACAATGCGTTTTGTTTCCACACCGGAGGAGAAAATATATGGTATGGGCCAGTATCAGCAGCCATACCTTGATGTAAAGGGAGCTGATCTTGAACTGGCACACAGAAATTCACAGGCAAGTGTTCCGTTCATGCTTTCTAGTCTTGGATATGGATTCTTGTGGAATAATCCGGCTGTAGGACGTGTAAATTTTGGCAAAAATATTACAACATGGGAAGCATTTTCTTCCAAGAAACTGGATTATTGGATCACAGCAGGTGACACACCGGCCGAAATCGAAGAAGCTTATGCAAATGCAACAGGCAAAGTTCCGATGATGCCGGAATATGCAATGGGATTCTGGCAGTGCAAACTTCGTTATCAGACACAGGAAGAACTTCTTGAAGTAGCAAGAGAATATAAACGCCGTAACCTCCCGATTTCTGTAATAGTTGTTGACTTCTTTCACTGGCCAATGCAGGGCGAATGGAAATTTGACCCGACATACTGGCCGGATCCGGATGCAATGATCAAAGAACTGAAAGATATAGGAATTGAACTGATGGTTTCCATCTGGCCGACAGTAGATTACAGAAGCGAGAATTTCAATGAAATGAAGAGTAAAGGTCTTCTGATCCGCGTAGATTCCGGATATCCGATATCCATGGATTTTCAGGGAAATACACTTCATTACGATGCAACTAATCCGGAAGCACGTGAATATGTATGGGAAAAAGCAAAGAAGAATTATTATGATAAAGGTGTAAAAGTATTCTGGCTGGATGAAGCAGAACCGGAATATACAGTTTATGATTTCGAGAATTATCGTTATCATCTCGGACCGGATATTCAGGTTGGAAATATTTATCCTGTTATGTATGCAAAGACATTTTTTGATGGAATGAAAGCAGAAGGACAGGAGAACATTATCAATCTTCTCCGCTGCGCATGGGCCGGTTCACAGAAATATGGTGCACTGGTCTGGTCCGGAGACATCAAATCTTCCTTCCCGAGTATGAAAAATCAGGTTGCAGCAGGTCTTAATATGGGAATTGCAGGTATTCCGTGGTGGACAACAGATATCGGCGGATTTTTCGGAGCAAATATAAATGATCCGGAATTCCATGAACTTCTGGTCCGTTGGTTTGAATATGGATGCTTCTGTCCGGTTATGAGACTTCACGGATATCGCTGGCCGCTTCAGCCTCAGTATGGTACAACTGGTGGAGCTACATGTGTATCAGGAGCACCAAATGAGGTATGGAGTTACACAGATCAGGTTTGTGAGATTCTGTCAGATTATTTGAGATTAAGAGAGCGCATGCTTCCATATATTACAGAATTGATGGAGGAGGCTCATGAAAAAGGAACTCCTGTTATGCGTCCGCTGTTCTATGACTTCCCGGAAGACAAAGAAAGTTGGAATGTAGAGACAGAGTATATGTTTGGACCAAAAGTTCTGGTAAAACCGATCACAGATGCAGATGCACGTGAGACAGATGTATATCTTCCTGGTGGAGCCTCCTGGACAAATGCATGGACAGGTGAAACCTTTGAAGGTGGACAGAAAGTACATGTGGCAGCACCGATCGAGCAGATTCCATTGTTTACAAGAGATGGTTACAAACTGCCGATGAAATAAAGAAGTTTAAAGATCAGGAGGGTGTCGCAGAATTATCGAGGGATAATTTTCGACACCCTTTTAAAGAACATTTAACGGTGTCACCGCTGATCCAAATGGATGATAAAGGAGAAGAAAAAATGGGAAAAGCAGCAAATTCAAGTATTTCTCTTAAACAGATTCATGTTACAGATAATTTTTGGAATAAATATGTGCATCTGGTAAAGGATGTGATTATTCCTTATCAGTGGGATATTCTGAATGATAAACTGGAAGATGTAGAAACCAGTCATTGTATAGAAAATTTCAAAATTGCAGCAGGAGAAAAAGAGGGAGAATTTCAGGGCGCCGTATTTCAGGATACGGATGTTGCAAAATGGCTGGAAGCAGTTGGTTTTGTGTTAAATTATGAAAGAGATGAAAAGCTGGAAGAATTGGCTGATGAGACGATTGAACTGATCGGACGTGCACAGCAGCCGGATGGATATTTAAATACATATTTTACGATCAAAGAACCGGATGGACGATGGAGTAATCTTATGGAAGGTCATGAGCTTTATACAGCAGGGCATATGATCGAGGCAGCAGTAGCATACTATGAAGCAACCGGAAAACGTAGATTCCTGGAAATTGTATCAAAATTTGCAGATCTTGTCTGCCAGACTTTCGGACCGGAAGAGGGAAAAATCCATGGATATCCGGGACATCAGGAAATAGAACTGGCACTTGTAAAGCTTTACCGTGTAACACGTGAGAAAAAATATCTGGATCTGGCAAAATATTTCATAGATCTGAGAGGTACTGGCAAAAATTATTTTCTGGAGGAGGAAAAGAGACCGGGACATAAGCGTATTTTTCCGGATTTTGTAAATTATGATACCATGTATGCGCAGGCACATAAACCGGTAAGAAAACAGAGGACAGCAGAAGGACACGCTGTAAGAGCAAACTATATGTATTCTGCAATGGCAGACCTGGCATATGAATATCAGGATAAAGAATTACAGCAGGCATGCCGAAACTTGTGGGATAATATGGTGCACAAAAGAATGTATATTACAGGAAGTGTTGGATCTTCTGGATTCTTGGAACGATTTACAACAGATTATGATCTGCCAAATGACAGCAATTATTCTGAGACATGTGCTACGATTGCACTTGCTATGTTTGGAAAGAGAATTGCAGATATGGAGAAGGATGCTTCTTATATGGATGTAGTGGAACGGGCTTTATATAATACACTTTTATCAGGCATAGCTATGGATGGAAAAAGCTTTTTTTATGTAAATCCTCTGGAAGTATGGCCGGTAAGCTGTATGCCGAGAACTTCACGCGAACATGTGAAACCTGTCAGGCAGAAATGGTTTGGTGTTGCATGCTGCCCGCCAAACATTACCAGAACATTGGCATCTCTTGGACAATACATCTATTTCCAAGAAGAAAATGAAATTTACGTAAATCTGTATGTTGCAAATGAAACAGAAGTTACACTTAATGGAGTTCCGTTCAAAATTACGTTAAAAGGAAATTTCCCATGGGAAAACAAGATGACAGTTTCTGTAGATGGTGTGCAAGAAACTGAGGCGATGATCGCATTCAGGGTTCCGGCATATGCAGAGAATTTCAAAATTTTGAGAAACGGTAAAGAAGAGAATCTGACAGAAGACCATGGATATATTAAAATTTCCGGAAAAATGTATAAAGAAACATTTGAAATAAGTTTTGATGCAGAGCCAGTATTTGTTCATGCAAATCCACAGGTAAGAGTTGACAGTGCAAAAGTGGCAGTAGTAAAGGGACCTCTGGTTTACTGTGTGGAAGAAGCGGATAACGGGGAGAATCTTTCTTCTGTTATGGTTAATACTGATCAGAAGATTGAAGAAACATATGATGACGAACTTCTGGAAGGATGCAGTGTACTCCATATAACCGGCAAAAAAATTTCAGAGAAGGGTTGGAATGAAGGAATATTGTATCAGAACAGAAAAGTAGAACTGGAAGATGTTAAATTGACACTGGTACCATATTGTTATTGGGGAAATCGTGAAAATGGAGAAATGCTTGTGTGGATGAAGGAACTTTTTTATATGTAATTCGCTGATAAAATAAAGGAAAAATAAAAGGAGATCGCAGAAAAATATGTGGTCTCCTTTTGGTCTGTTCAGTATTTGCTTGATTATAGGCTGACAATTATTTTTTCTTTTTGGAATTATGCTCCGATTCCGGATTCATCCCGTCGATTATATGCTCGATCATCATCTTTTTTACATAAACATCAAAGCTTAACAGACAGATAAAGGAAAATCTTTTCAGATTCGCCTGATCTTCTTCATCTGCGTCCCCGAAAGTATCCTGTGCTGTTTTGTATTTGCGCAGAAGGTCTTTTTTCAGGGATTCAATCTGTTCCTTTTCCATGCTGAAAACTTCATTATAAATATAAGTCATATCTTTCTCAGTCATGGATTTAAAATATTTCTGCGCAATCGGTGTGAGCAGAGTCTGGATATCATTGATGGAAAGAATATTTTTGAAATAGTAAATAAAAATCAGCATCAGCACATGTTCTTTGGAATAACGTTTCTTCTCAGGCGGGGGAAGAAGTTTATTCTTTGCATAATTGTTGATCATAGTCTTGGTGAGAATCTTATCATCTGCGTAACGTTTGGAAGAAACGAGCTGCTCTTCCATAAAGGTTGTCACCTGGTCCATATATAAATCAATATTTGGGATGTCTTCCGGTTTAATATAGTCAATCCTGGATACACTTTCCAGAATGCTGTTTATCATATCTTTATCATCGATTGTCATCTTTCATCACCTCTGTTCCTTATTATATAGTTTTAAATACTACTTGTAAATGTTTTTTTCACTAATTACAAAATTTATATCCGCTTGAATTTACAGGAATCAGTTGTAGGCGAACAGATTTTTGTGTATAATCATAAAGATATATGCCTGTTCAGGCACAAAAAATATTTCGAGAGATGTAAACGGTAACCGGTACATATTTTGAATCTGAAAGATTGTTGCAGAAATCAACTTGTTGATCAGCATGGTTGTTTGTAAAATAATGTACCGTACAGGAAGAAGACAGGAGAAAATATGAGCGATATTTATAGTACATTAAATCCTCAGCAGCAGGAAGCGGTTTACCATACAGAAGGTCCACTGCTGATCCTTGCGGGAGCGGGTTCGGGAAAGACAAGAGTACTTACCCACCGCATTGCTTACCTGATAGATAAAAAGGGAATCAATCCCTGGAACATTCTGGCTATCACATTTACAAATAAAGCAGCCAGTGAGATGAGAGAACGTGTAGATAAAATAGTGGGATTTGGTTCTGAGAGCGTATGGGTTTCCACATTCCATTCTACCTGTGTGCGTATTCTGCGTCGTTATATTGACCGTCTTGGATATGATACCAGATTTGCTATTTATGACACAGAAGATCAGAAAACTCTGATGAAAGAAGTATGCAGAAAACTGAATATTGACACCAAGAAAACAAAGGAACGTTCTCTTCTGGCACAGATTTCCCATGCAAAAGATGAACTGATCACACCGGATGAGATGGAACTGAATGCAGGTGGGGACTTTGTTAAAAAGAAGGTTGCTGAGGTATATCGGGAATATCAGGCTGCTTTGCGCAGAAATAATGCGCTGGATTTTGATGATCTGATCGTAAAGACCGTAGAGCTTTTTCAGAACTGCGGAGATGTTCTGGAAAACTATCAGGAACGTTTCAGATATATCATGGTGGATGAGTATCAGGATACCAATACTGCACAGTTTAAATTTATAAGCCTGTTGGCCTCTAAATATGAAAACCTCTGTGTAGTCGGTGATGATGACCAGTCTATCTATAAATTCCGCGGTGCAAATATTGGAAATATTCTTGGATTTGAGCATGTTTTTCCAGATGCAAAAGTTATCCGTCTGGAACAGAATTACCGTTCCACAAAGAATATTCTGAATGCAGCCAATGCGGTGATTGCAAATAATACCTCACGTAAATCAAAAACACTCTGGACTGAGAATTCGGAGGGGGAACGAATCCATTTCCGCCAGTTCATGAACGGATATGAGGAAGCAGAGTATGTGGTAGGCGAGATTTCCAGAGCTCACAGAGAGAATGGTGCGAAGTATAAAGACTGTGCAGTTCTGTACAGGACCAATGCACAGTCACGACTCTTTGAAGAGAAGTGTCTTCTTGCGAATATCCCTTACAAGATTGTAGGCGGTGTGAATTTCTATGCGCGTAAAGAAATCAAAGACCTGTTATGTTATCTGAAGACAATTGACAATTCCAGAGATGATCTGGCAGTCCGCCGTATCATCAATGTACCGAAGCGTGGAATCGGAGCCACAACTCTTGGCAGAATACAGGATTATGCGGATAAAATGAGTGTGAGTTTCTATGATGCCTTGCGTGTGGCAGAGGAGGTCCCGTCTATTGGAAGAAGCCTTTCAAAGATTGATGGATTTGTAACCTTTATTCAGAGTTTAAAGAGTAAGGCAGAGTCTTATACAGTACGTGAACTTCTGGAAGAAGTGATTGAACTTACCGGATATGTGGCAGAGCTGCAGGCTGAAGATACAGATGAATCGAAGGCAAGAATCGAGAATATTGATGAACTTATTTCCAAGACAGAATCCTATCAGGAAGCAATGAAAGAACAGGGACAGACTGCCACACTTTCAGGTTTTCTCGAGGAGATTGCACTGATCGCAGACATTGACAGCGTGGATCCGGATCAGGATTATGTGCTTCTTATGACACTACATAGTGCCAAAGGTCTGGAGTTTCCGAGAGTATTTCTCGCAGGAATGGAAGATGGGATGTTTCCGTCTTATATGTCCATTATATCAGATGACAGATCTGATCTGGAAGAAGAGAGAAGGCTCTGTTATGTGGGTATCACAAGAGCTATGGAGGATCTGACGCTGACAAGTGCCAGACAGCGAATGCTCCGGGGAGAAGTACAGTATAATAAAGTATCCAGATTTGTACGTGAAATTCCGCGGGAGCTTGTGGATCTGGGACAGGAAGCTCAGGAAAAGAAGAAAAAGATTGAAGAGATGATTCAGGCAGACAGAAACCTTGCAAAAATGAAAATGGCTTTTGAGACGAAAACATTCAAGCCCAGAGAATTTAAGGTGACGAAGGCTGCTGAACTGGATTACGAAGTGGGAGACACTGTCCGCCACATTAAATTTGGTGTAGGAATTGTCAAAGACATTGTAGACGGCGGAAGAGATTATGAAGTCACTGTTGATTTTGACAAAGTGGGAATAAAGAAAATGTTCGCAGGATTTGCAAAGCTGAAAAAAATATAGTAATTTCAGAATCATGATGATGCAGGCAAGTCACGCCTGCCGTCTGTTAGCCGGGCGATTGGGGCAGGTGACTTAAGTCACCTGCGGAGGCTGCGAAAAGCAATAAGCAGTAAGGCGAACGATTTTATCCGCTTTATATATGAGACAGGAGTTCAGGAAGTTTCATAAGACTGTCAAATTCATGATCAGGGATGATTTCTGAAGTCTTCTCATGGCTGGGATTAAACCAAATCGTGCGGATTCCGGCATTGATGCCGCCCTGGATATCAGAGGTCAGGCTGTCCCCCACGATTACGGCTGTTTCCTTATGGAAATCAGGGATTCTGGAGAAGCAGCAGTCAAAGTATTCCCTGCCCGGTTTATTGTATCCCAGTTCTTCGGAGATAAAAATATCCTCAAAGTAACGGGAGATTCCGGAACTTTTAAGCCGTCCCTTCTGGACACTTAAGGTACCGTTTGTAACCAGATACATCCGGTATTGACCGTAAAGAGTTTCGAGCAATTCTTCTGCACCATCTATGAAATAGTGTCCCTGGGCCAGAAGAGTTTCATAGGTATGTGCAGCTTCTTTTGCAGGTACATCCACATTCAGCTCTGCAAAAAGAAGCCGGAATCTCCGAAGCTTTACCTGATCTCTGGTGATCTTGCCCTGTTCAAGGAGCTTCCACTGGGCGAGGTTGAGCTCACTGTAACGCTTCAGAACTGAAGGCTCGGGAGCAATGTGAAAATTTTTCAGAGTTTTTGCGATAGCTGCTCTTTCTGCCCGGTTAAAATCAAGTAATGTATTATCAAGATCAAAAAAAAGTGTTTCTACCATAAGTATTTATCCTCTCTTATCAGATCGTTGCTGTCGGCATATTTTTAAGTCAGGGGCAAAATTCATTCCAGATTGCCTGCGGCAATGGAATTTTGGTTTGTATGTCTCGGGATTTTGGCATATTCATGCCAAAACACATCGCGGGATAGTGGTGTGTAAACAGTAACCCCCTGATATCATTATAATAAAGAAATTAACAAAAGTATAGAATAAATGCAGATATCTTATGGTAAAATTACAGAAAAAGTGTTATAATAATTTCATTAAACAGCAGACGGCAGAAGTGTTAAGTGTCAGCTGATGAATTATTGAGAGGATGGTGCGATTATGAATATCAAAATTGAAGAATTATTATCAGCATTAAACAGAAAAGAAGAAGAGAAAGAAAAAAATACAGTCCTCTGGGTACTGGCAATCATTGGCGCAGTTGCAGCAGTAGCAGGTATCGCATTTGCTGTATATCATTTCTTTGCTCCGGATTATCTGGAAGATTTTGAAGAGGATTTTGACGATGACTTCGATGATTATTTCGAAGATGAAGAAGAATAATTACCTGTAATATGAAAATGAAAGAATAGCTCCGGCTTATACCGGGGCTATTTTTATGGAGGTTATTTATGAAAAAAGGCGAAATTTATGAAGGCGTGATTGAGAAAGTAGATTTTCCTAATAAGGGAATTGTGATAACAGACGGACAAAAAGTTACTGTAAAGAACGGAATGCCTGGACAGAAAGTCCGTTTTATGATCAATAAGAAGCGTTCCGGACGTGCAGAGGGAAGACTTCTGGAAGTGTTGGAGAAGTCTCCGCTTGAAACAAGAGAACCGGTCTGTAGCATTTTTCCGGAATGTGGAGGATGCATGTATCAGACCATGTCCTATGAAAACCAGCTCAAAATGAAAGAATGTCAGGTTCGCGAACTGTTGGATGGTGCATTGAACGGCACTGATTACCAGTGGGAGGGAATTCATGGAAGCCCCATTGAATTCAGATATCGAAATAAAATGGAATTCTCCTTTGGTGATGCATATAAGGATGGTCCGTTGACGCTGGGTCTGCACAAAAAAGGCAGTACCTATGATATTCTTACAGCAGATGACTGTCAACTGGTTCATGAAGATATGACGAAAATCCTGACTTGTGTGCATGAATACTTCCTGAAACGAAACGTTTCCTATTATAAAAAGATGCAGCATACAGGATATCTGCGCCATCTGCTTCTCCGCCGCGGTGTGACTACAGGAGAGATTCTGGTCCATGTGATTACCACCAGTCAGGAAGAACATGATCTGGAATCTCTGAAAGAAGAACTTCTTGCACTTCCGCTGGAGGGTAAAATTGTGGGAATCATGCATATTATCAATGATTCTCTTTCTGATGTGGTGCAGAGTGATGAGACACGTATCCTTTACGGTCAGGATTTCTTTTATGAAACGCTTCTGGGACTGCGATTTAGGATCAGTACATTTTCATTTTTTCAGCCTAATTCACTGGCTGCGGAAGTACTTTATTCTATCGTACGTGAGTATATCGGAGATACGAAGGATAAAGTAGTGTTCGACCTTTACAGCGGAACCGGAACGATCGCCCAGCTTGCAGCCTCCGTAGCGGACGAAGTGATAGGTGTGGAAATTGTGGAAGAGGCAGTAGAAGCTGCAAAGCAGAATGCAGCACTGAATAACCTGAGTAATTGCAAATTTATTGCAGGAGATGTCCTTAAAGTCCTGGATGATCTGACGGAGAAACCGGATGTGATCATTCTGGATCCGCCAAGGGATGGAATCCATCCCAAAGCATTGCCGAAGATTCTTTCTTATGGGGTAGACCATATTGTATATATTTCCTGCAAAGCGACCAGCCTGGCAAGAGATCTTCCGGCATTTCTGGCGGCAGGATATAAGCTGGAAAAAGCCTGCTGCGTTGATCAATTTTGTCAGACTGTTCACGTTGAGACGGTTGCTCTTTTGTCCCAACTGAAACAAAAGCCGGATGATTAATTAATGTCACGATTGAACTTGATGATATGGATATAACATCTGCAGAGACTAAGGCTACATATGATGAGATAAAGAAGTATGTGGCTGAACATAATGCCGGCATGAAGGTTTCCAATCTGTATATCTCACAGGTAAAGAGAAAATGCGGAATTGAGGTTGGAAAGAATTATAATTTACCTAAAAATGAAGATAGCAGGCAACCGCAGTGTCCAGGAGATAAAGAGAGTGCAATTGTGGAGGCATTGAAGCATTGTAAGATGAATAAATAAAGAGAGGTGCAGACGCTATGCCAGGTATACTCGTGGTTGAAGATGATGAAAATTTAAATCGTGGAATTACATTTTCACTGAAAAAATCCGGATATGAGGTTTTTTCAGCAGAATCAGTGAAAAAAGCGAAAAGAATTGCAAGTGATAATAATGTGGATGTTACCATTTGTGATGTGAATCTTCCGGATGGGAATGGACTGGAATTTGTAAGGTGGATGAGATGCAATTATAATACATACATTATTTGTCTTACAGCACTAGATCAGGAGATGGATCAGGTCATGGGATATGAAGCAGGGGCAGATGATTATATTACAAAGCCGTTTAGTCTTTCGGTACTTCTTTTGAAAATAGAAGCACATTTCCGCCGCAGACAGGAGAAAACGGAAGCCGGAAAGATGATTTCGGGAGATATCGTATTTATCGCAGGAGAAATGAAAGTCCTGATAAAGAGTCGTGAAATCAGTCTGACAAAAACGGAGTTGAAAATGCTGACTTTTTTTCTTCAGAATCCGAAACAGATTCTTTCAAAAACACAAATATTGGAAAATGTGTTTGATCTGGAAGGGGATTTTGTGGATGAAAATACAATCGCTGTCAATATCAGAAGACTCCGTGAGAAAATCGAAGACAATCCGGCTGCACCGGTCTATATAAAGAATATCAGAGGCCTTGGGTATATATGGAATCAGGAGGTAAGGCAGTGACAAAGAGATATCGCAAGAAGATTACAGTAGTGCTCTCCTTGGTATTACCTGTCATATTATTGTTTGCAATATTAAATTGCTTTACCACGTATGTGTTTTATGAAGATTATAAATATAAAATGAATCTTATGACAGAGATTGCTGCAAAGGAAGAATTTTCCGGGCTGGATGCTGTTTCGGAATTGCTTAAGGATAAGGATATTGAAACTAACGAACAGGGAAGGCGATTATTGGAGCAATATGGATACTGGGGGAATAAAGGGAATGCATTTTATTCGCAATTCCGGCATCAGGTTATGGTAACCGGTGCTGTAAGCACTGTGATATGCGTGCTTCTTTTGACTTTTTTACTTTATTGGAAGAAAAAAGAAGATGCGTGTCATCAGAAAATTTTAGACCAGTTGGAAGAAATTCTGATCAGATTCCGTGAAAATAAATTTGATGATTTACTGAAAACGGAAAATCATGCAGAACTGGAAAAATTGAATGACCAGCTTGAAGCAATCGGACATCATATTCAGTTGATAAAGGAAGAAGCAAGGGCAGAAAAGGAGAATACGAAAGAAATGGTTTCTGATATTTCTCACCAGTTAAAGACACCGGTTGCAGCTTTGGATACATGTTTTAGTGTGCTGATGCAGAATGACTTAAGTGCCACAGAACAGGAGGAGTTTCGTATCCGTTGTCGGAGTGCTCTGGATGGACTGGAGACATTATTGCAGTCGCTTCTTGAAATATCCAAGATGGAAACTGGACTGATTCAGATTAATAAGAAAAAACTTCCGCTTATGGATACTGTCATATCTGCTGTGAACCGTACTTATCCTAAAGCGGATGAGAAAGAAATTGAATTCGTTTTTGACTATGAAAAAGAGCTGGAAACATGCACGATTATGCAGGATAAAAGGTGGCTTGGTGAAGCTGTGATCAACGTTCTGGATAATGCGGTCAAGTACAGTCCGTGTGGTTCAAAAATATTTATCCGGTTACAAAAAAGAAACGATCTTGTAAGAATGGAAATTGAGGATCAGGGAATTGGTATTCCGCAGAATGAGTATCACAAAATTTTTCAACGATTTTACAGAGGAAGTTCCAAGGAGGTCATGGAAAAGAGTGGTACAGGAATCGGACTTTTTCTATCGAGAGAGATTATCGAAAAACACGCAGGTACAATTACGGTAACCTCCGGCAAAAAGAAAAAAGGAAGCACGTTTGTGATTCAATTACCATATGTTGGTTAAATTTTAAGTGAGCAGAAATCTTACAATTCTGTAAGATTTCTGCTCGTTTTTTGAAAGTGAAATGAAAGATTGTCCTGATACAATTTGGATGTAGGTTGAAAAATGACCAAATATATAAACAGGCAAAGAAAGCGTGCTGAAAAGGTACGCTTTACAGAATTGAAAAGGAGGCAACACATGAGTGTGATATTAGAAACCAAGCAGCTTTGTAAGTTTTATGGCGCAGGTGAGAATCAGGTCAAAGCGGTCAATCAGGTGGACATTCAGATTGAGCAGGGAGAATTTGTCGCAATTGTTGGAAAGTCAGGTTCCGGTAAAAGTACATTACTTCATATGCTTGGAGGGCTAGACACCCCGACAAAAGGCAGTGTTACTTTAGCAGGGAAAGATTTATACAGGATGAAGGAAGATGCCCTTGCTGTTTTCCGCAGAAGAAAAATCGGATTTGTTTTTCAGGCATTTAATCTGGTTTCATCTGTTAATGTCTGGGAAAATATTGTACTGCCACTGGGGCTGGATGGAAGAAAAGTGGATGAAGCGTATGTAAATGATATTATTGCAACTCTGGGGATTGAAAACCGGATTTATAATCTGCCAAATCAGTTATCCGGAGGACAGCAGCAGAGAGTAGCAATTGCAAGAGCACTGGTGAATCGTCCGGAAATTATATTTGCAGATGAGCCGACAGGAAATCTTGATTCTAAGACCAGTGATGAGGTAATCGCTCTGCTTAAGATGACAGCAAAAAAATATGGACAGACAATTGTAATGATTACCCATGATGACGAAATTGCACAGGTCGCTGATCGTATTCTGGTAATTGAGGATGGACAGGTGGTGGATTTCAGATGAAGACAATAAGCAGGATTGCATATAGCAATGACAAAAAGAACAGGACAAGAAGTATACTGATCATGATGGCAATCTGTCTGACCACGATGCTGCTTGTTATCATCAGTACTGTGGGAAATGGGGTAATTCATTTACAGAAAAGTCAGGCGGCAGGATCATATGGAAGCAATTATGGTCTGTTTGTTTCCGCAGACGGATCGCAGTTAAAAGAAGTAAACCGCCGTGCGGAAATAGATGCTACAGGCACTATGTGCACCGAAGGTATCATAAAAGGCAATGAAAAAGGCGGGTTTGTCTGCATGGATGAGACTGCAAGAAAAATGCTTCCTTATAATAAAGAATATGAGTTGAAGGAAGGAAAGTATCCGGAAAAAATGCAGGAAATTGCCGCAGGAAGAGCATTTTTTCGTGCAATGGGGTATGGTGATGTAAAGATCGGAGATACGGTTACACTGGATTACCGCGCAGGGATGCAGTCAGAATATAAGCCGGAAGAATTTGTTGTCAGCGGAATCCTATATGATCGGGATGAGTATACCATCGAGGCATCTTATGTTGCTTTCGGGTCACAGGAGTTTTATGATGAGCACGTCGCAGAGAATGACAGACAGTATAATATTTATTTTACTTTAAATGATTCTTCAAATGTATCTATGAATAATATTGATTCGGTTATAAAGCAGATTGCAGCAGCTTGTGGGATCGAAGAAAAAAACGTTATAGTCAATGATCTCTATTTGCAATGGGTCTTGCAGCCGAGTTATGAAATGATTGCGGTATGTGGGGTTTTGATTCTTGCAATTGTACTTTTCTCTGTTGTGGTCATTTATAATATTTTTCAGGTCGGTATTGCCAACAAGATACAGGAGTATGGAAAAATCAAGGCTCTGGGAGCGACAAAAAAGCAGATGAAACAACTGATCTTCAGAGAGGGTATGTTTTTGACAATTTCTTCAATACCAGTTGGATTGCTTCTTGGTTTTCTGATTGCAAAATGCGGTTTTAACTGGCTGGTAGAACAGGGAAACCTTGTATCAACCGGAACTGGCTCTATGGGAGTCCAAAATCGGCAGATGCCACTGTTTTCCCTGCCTGTTATGCTTCTATGTATTTTCGTGTCATTTTTTACCGTTGCTTTGGCGCTGCGTAAACCAATGAAAATTGTTTCACGGATTTCACCTATCGAAGCAACACGGTATTTAGAAAATGCAGAAACACAAAAAAAAGGAAAACGAAATGGCAGAAAAAATGTCACCGTGTTTTCTATGGCAATGGCAAATGTAACGGGTAATCCCAAAAGAACTATTGGTACTATCCTCACAATGGGTTTTTCTTGCGTATTGTTTGTGATTATCTCTAATTATGTGGGAAATATTGACACGGAGCATGAAGCACGTCTTTCCGTTAATCATGGACAATTTGAACTGCAGCTTGACTATTCTGCTGAGTATGATGAAAGATATCCGGAGAATAATCTGGATACGATTCTGACGGATGATCCATTGAATGATTCGCTGATTGAAGAAATCAAAAGCATTCCGGGAGTAACAGATGTCATGACGAGAGAGATTGTCTCTGTAAATCTGAACGGAACAAGATTTCCGGTTGATATTGTGAGTAAAAAGGATTTTGATTTTATGCGCCAAGAAGGGGATATTGGCTCTATGGACTATGATCAGGCGGTAAAGAATGGTGATATTTTCTTTGGCTGGTCAACGTGGATGGAACAAGATGGATATGCTCCGGGTGAATCCATTGCATTTGACTTTGAGAATGGAAGTGGAACCTATACCTATCAGGGAAAGATTGCAGGATCTTTTGTAAGTGCGGACACTTATCTTGTCATTCCGGAAGGTGTATATCGTTCCATGAATCCGAGGGGAACAGCCTATGGCTATCTGTGGGTGGACTGTGATAAAAAAGATGTGGCATCTGTAGAACAAAGTCTGAATACTTTGATTTCTAATACTTCGCATATAAAAATGGATACTTATCATGCGCAGTTACAATCTGCCGAATTTGCAAGCAGCATGATGAAGCTTGGCTGTTATCTGTTTATGGCTATTGTAGGACTCATCGGGTTTATGAATATGGCGAATACCATGATCATGAATATTACGACAAAAAAGCAGGAATATGGTATATTACAGGCTGTGGGTATGACAAATAAACAATTAAATTCATGCCTGCAGTTACAGGGACTGATGTTTACGGTTGGTACCATATGCGTAGCTTTGATCATTGGTCTGCCGCTCGGCTATGCACTTTTTTCCTATGCAAAACATAATGGAATATTTGGAATGAATATCTATCATGTTCCAATCGTACCAATTTTTATTATGATTTTTTTGGTCGGTCTGTTGCAGATTGTACTTTCCTGCGTTTTAAGCAGTAATCTGAAAAAGGAAACGCTGGTAGAAAGAATAAGGTATCAGGGATAGCAAGTAGTATGTAATGAACTAGGTCTTAACGAAGAGGAGAAATAGATAACTTCCATTTTGTATGTATGATAAATCTAAACAGTATTTTAGCAACATTTCCTGAGTGGGGGCAGAAAGTGCCCCCACTTTCACTATTTGGGGGCGAAAAGCGCCACCATATATCATAAATGATGGGTTCAAGGGAAAAATCCCTTGCTAGAGCGTGTCTGAAAAATAAAAATTGCACAAAACGCATGTTTTATTTCCCTTTTTCATGATAAAATAAAGAAAAAGGGGTGTTCACTATGTTGAGACGATATGAGTTGACTGATGAAGAATGGCTTCGCATTGAACCTTTATTACCTCCTGAAAATACTGGAAAACAAGGACGTCCGAGAAAGATGGACAGATTATATCACGAGAAATGATTGAGCAGTCCATTGACGATGGTGAAGCTTACCGCATTGTACTTGATGGCAAAAAAGTAGGCGGTGTTGTGATTAAAGTCGAGGGTGAAAAAGGCGACCTTGATCTTCTTTTCGTTGCGCCATCAGTTCATAGCAAAGGCATCGGGTATGCTGCATGGTGCGAAGTTGAGAAGTTACATCCAGAAGTGAAAGTTTGGGAAACCGTAACGCCCTATTTCGAGCAGCGGAATATCCATTTTTATGTGAACAGATGTGGTTTTCGCATCGTAGAGTTCTTTGACAAATATCACCAAGACCCCAATGATCCGGAAATGAATGCTGAAAAGCAGGACGAGCAGTTTCCGGACGGAATGTTTCGGTTTGAAAAGGTTATTCGGTAAATTTATATTTGATAAAGGAGATGGCAAATATGTGATGGTCTATTGGGGGCGGAATCATAATCTTTGCGTTAGGTATGTTTATCTTCTTAAAGCCGGGCTTAATATGGAAATTAACAGAAGAATGGAAATCTTATCGTGCAGATGAACCATCTGAGTTCTATTTGAAAGCCACAAAAATCGGTGGTGCTTTATTTGCCCTATTTGGAATTATTATAATTATGCTTCCATTTATTTTGGAGTGATAATTCCGGTTTGCAGAATAGAAAATACCCTCCCGGCCATCATGGTCGAGAGGGTTTCGTGCGTCTGTGGGATTATCTTTCAATATCAATTTTCAGTCCGGATTTTAGCTCCACGGTGAAGTGGTTCTCCCAGACGATGATTCGCTCAAGCCAGCGCTTTACCAAGGCCTCGTCGAAGGCTTCCAGGTGTGCGGGTTGCTGCTTGATAAAATCCTGCAGCTCGTTGATGCGGGCAATCTGTGCGTCTCTGGCGGCAGTGTCAACCGTACATTTTTCTCGCTGTTCCCGGAGTTTGAAGATCTCGTCGGCAATCTCATCATAGCATAATAAAACTGCTTGCCAGAAAGGCAGCTCAATGGTATTCTTTTCATAGGCAGTGGGGATGTCGATCCTGTTTGATTGTTGGTTGTGGTGACTTAACAATACTACTTGTAGGACTTGGTTTCCACTGCTTTTTTATTAAAGTGTAAAGAAAAACTGCGCCATAGCCTTGACAGGCCATCGCGCAGCGATTTTGTTCAATTGGAAGTTATGACTTTGACTTTTTCCAAATAATCAGCTTTAGGATAATACATACGACCACCACAACAGCCACCAAGGCACCATCCAACAGCAGCTCTGTGTACCACGGTGCAGACTGTATGGCATATAAATTTGGGTAGGTTTTAAAGTGCCAGAACTTATAAATTCCGAATCCAATGAAAACTCCTATTGATGAACCAATAACGATGTTTAAAAAACAATTCAACTTTCTCAGCATGGCAGTGCATCCCTTTCCAAATTCCCGATTTGTACTTATTTCTTAAACAGCTCAGAATGTGAACCAAGGCGATAAAGCATCAAAACAAGAACATCTCCACAAATCTCATAAATAAGCAGCCAGTCCGGTTCGATGTGACACTCACGCGTGCCTTTGTAGTTTCCTGTAAGGTCATGATCCCTGTATTTTGCATCCAGCGTACCGCCATTCGCCAGAATACCGATTACCTCAAACAGCTTATCAAGATTTTTATTTTGCTTTTTGGCAAGCTTCAAATCCTTTTTAAACTGATTGGTAAACTGAATGTCGTATTTCATACGTCGAGAGCTGCCTTAAGTGCATCCATACTGGAATAACGCGGAGCAGAAGGATCCTTCATCATTTTTCTGCCTTCCTCAATGGCAGTGGCTGTTGTATCATTCGGTACTTCCAGTTTTAATTCAAAAGGAATACCATGCTCACGGATAGCGGTTCTCAGGAACATGTTTACAGCAGTTGTCATATTCAGACCAAGCTCATTGAAGATTTCCTCCGCCTGGTCCTTGATTGCCTTGTCTATACGAATATTTAAATTAGTTGTTGCCATACAGAACACCTCCATTCAAGTATAGTATATTCAAATATGTGCCTAATGTCAACACATTGTCATTATATAAGATATATATGAAAAACTGAAATAAATACTTTCTCCCCCAAATTATGCCTGTTTTGTAAAAAAACTTGATATCTGTTGTCCAAGAAAGAAACCAACCTGTGGATATAATTCTTGGATTTCCTGATATTTTGCCTCAATCATTTCCGGTTCATCAGCCCAGATCTTTTCATATATTTTGAAAGCTCTTTTAAAATATGTTTTGGCTTGCGGAAGATTGGCAGTCATCAGATAAATGGTTCCAAGGGCTACCTGAAAATCTAGCAATAATGTCTGGTCAGAGTCAGTGCCAATGCTTTTTGTCTTTAACAGATCCTTTAATTCCTGAATGATTACATTCATACCTTTGTGGTAGTTATAGTTATCCATGTATGGAAATTTAACCACACAGACGATAGGAAAGTGTGGGGGATTTCGCCTGTGTCATGACACAGGCAGTGCTTGCTACTCTTGATTAGTTAAAGACTTTTAACTTTCCTGATTTTAAAATAATACCGATCAATAATATCCTGCAATGTAATGGATTTCATTTTTTCATCTACCATATTTTGAATTTCATGATAGAAGTCCCCAATAGCGAATTGAATGTTGATACCGATTCCACAATCCGGATTGGTATCTGTGTCCAGGTGAAGCAGCGGCTTATCGCCCTCTACGGCTCGGTAGATGTCATACATATTGATTTTATCTGCCGATTTTGCAAGAGCGGCATTCGCATGACCTTGTGTGTTGACAACAATGCCTGCATTTTTCAGGGTTGCCATAAGCTGTCTGACATAAGCCGGGTTTGTCTTGATACTTTCTGCGATTTTTGTGCTGGAGAGTTGTTCGTCATCTCCAAGAGCAATAAATATAAGAATATGAATGGTGTCACTAAGCTTTGTGGAATATTTCATTTGTCACCTCGAATTTTCTTCTTGCAATTTTTAAACTTACATGATAATATGACTTTAATGCTTGATGTAAATTTAATTTTAACAAGTAAAAAAATAAAAGTCAAGCAAAATAAAAAGTGTGGAATCTGATATAAAAAAGGAGATAAAGTGGTGTATGCAAAAGGAGGAACAAGTCAGTTTTCTGGCGGGAAAGGAAATGTGATGAAGATGAATGTATATCAAGAGATAAGTCAAATCATCAAAGAAGCAGATGGTATTTTGATTGGAGCCAGTAATGGTTTGTCTATCGCAGAGGGATATAATATTTTTGCAGATGACGCATGGTTTCAGAAAAATATGGGAGATTTCAGAGAAAAATACGGACTGCGTTGTGTTTTACACGGATTTTCAGTGCCAATGAAGGTAGAAGAAAAGTGGGCGTTTGTAAGCAGACTTGTTAAGGCAAAAGCTATGCAGGATGAGCCGAGTGAGATTATGAAAAACATCTATGCACTAGTAAAAGATAAAGAATATTTCGTAGTAACTTCCAATGCGGAGGATCATTTTGTGCCGGCAGGTTTTGAGGCAGACCGTGTTTTTGAAATGGAAGGGAAATTAACCCAGATGCGGTGCAAGAACAGATGTCATGATGAGGTCTATCCTAATCAAAAAGCAGTTCTCGCCATGACAGAAGAGGAAGTAAACGGAAGAGTACCCAAAGAGTTACTGCCGAAATGTCCAAAATGCGGTGGAGATATGGAAGTAAATTGGGGTGAGATGTCCTCGTTTACAGAAACGAAAAATTGGAAAGAAAAGGCTGCCCGTTATCAAGAATTTATTCAGAATTTACATGGAAAGAAGCTGGTAATTCTGGAATTTGGCATTGGTTGGAGAAATCAGATGATTAAAGCTCCTTTGATGCAGCTTGCAGCAGTAGAACCACAGGCAAGATATATCACATTTAATAAGGGCGAAATTTACATTCCAGAGGAAATCAAAGAAAAATCCATCGGTGTGGATGGTAATCTTACGGTAGCGTTAAAGGAAATCAGAAAGGGAAGGATAGACTAAGTAAGGTGGTTAAAGATATTACAGTTGTGAGATAGGAGAATGAAAAAAATGAGCTGTTATGAAAATTTGGTAATGAAAACACAAATGAACTATTCCAGACACTATAGTACCTATGCATCCGGCGGTACTGCTGTAGTGTTGAGCAAACAAAAACCACTTTCTTATGAGGAACAGATTCAGGAATTTGTTCGCAGAGTGCAGGAGGCAGAGTGTATCATAGTAGGCGGAGCATCCGGTTTATCAGCGGCTGGAGGTGGTGACTTTTATTATAGTGATACCCCTTCTTTTCGTGAGCATTTTGGAAAATTTGCAGATAAGTATGGATTCAAAGGTGCTTTTAGCGGCATGATGCATCGGTTTTCTACAAGAAATGAACACTGGGGATATGTGGCAACCTTTTTAAATGCTACACAAAATGCCCCTATCAGAGATCCATATCTGGATTTGGATAGAATCTTGCAGGGAAAGGACTTTCATATCTTAACGACTAATCAGGATACACAGTTTGTAAAGATTTATCCGGAAGAAAAGGTCAGTGAGATTCAGGGAGATCATCGTTTCTTCCAGTGTTCCCAGTGCTGTCAGGATGAAACATGGGATGCCGTACAACCTGTGGCAGATATGATTGCGGCTATGGGAGAGGGGACAATGGTGCCGGATGAACTGATTCCTCGCTGCCCTCATTGTGGTGCGGAAATGTTTCCGTGGGTAAGAGGATATGGGAATTTTCTGCAAGGGAAAAAATACGAAGAAGAATATGAGAAAATCTCAAAATACATTCAAAAGAACAAAGATAGAAAAATTCTCTTGATAGAACTTGGAGTAGGGCGCATGACACCGATGTTTATACAGGAACCGTTTTGGGAACTGACAAACAGTTTGAAAGATGCATATTATATTTCCGTAAATTCAGAATATCAGTTTTTGCCGGAATTCATTGAAGATAAGGGAATTGCTATTTTGGGAGATATAGGAACAGTGTTAAAAGATTTGCGGAAAGCAAAAGAGGAAAGTGCATTTGTATAGGATGCTTGTTCTTGATATTCCACTTGATGGAGAAACATTAGAATATTGATTGATACAAAACTGCACTCAGGGATATTGTGGGTGCAGTTTTGTATTAAAATTATTGATTACGATACAGTTTCTGATATGCAGTAGGTAATATCTGAAATATATCTCGGAAAGCCGATGTAAATTTACTTTGGTTTTTATATCCCACAGCGGCGGCAATTCCCGAAATAGATTTATCTTCCTGCAACAGCATATTCGATGCCAACTTCATACGGTATTCTTTCATGTAAGAAGCGATGGGCATTCCATAGACTGCTTTGAAAACGGATTTCAAAGTAGTGGTGTTCATCAGATACTGCTTTGACAACTCTTCAATAGTATAGTGGCGTTTTAGGATATGTTCCCGTGTACGAAAAATGGGCATTTTATTGTTATTTTGAAAAGCTGCGAGGCGTTTCAGGAAGAGCAAACTGTTGAAGTCAAAAAGTGGCTGGGAGCGTTATATTTAATTCACTTTGGCAGGGTGACATGACTGTATGGATCAAGGTTGGTTGCAGCTTCTGACTTTTATAGCCGTAATCCTTTAATATCTTTAATGCGTGATAAGATCATATTGCAACTGCAGCTGATAATGCCAGGCAGTGTATCAATGACATTGTGCAGGAAGTATTCCATTTCATCACCGGATGAAGCAACGGCATGTATATGAAGCCTGTCTCTTCCTGTGACACGGTAAATCTGTGTGACTGTATCATTTTTGTACATATATATCTGTCACCTGCGCCAGGTACTCCGGTTTTGTTTCAATTTCAAAATAGCATGATACAGCCCCACTGATTTTTTGCGGATTAATAATTGTTGTATATTCTTCGATTACGCCTCTTTTCTCCAAAGCCTGGATACGGGCTTTTACTGCCACTCTGGAAATACCGGTTTCTTCACCGATATCAGAGTAAGAGATACGTGCGTTTTCTATAAGCAGCCGGATAATCTTCTGATCCAGCTCATCTAAACCGTCCAGGTACATAAGTTCCCTCCTGTAAAATAATATAAAATAATATCCATCTGATAGCAGCTTTTTTCAATATCAAATATCATATCATTTATATTACTAAAAGTAAACAGCAGCTTGACTTATTTGCTGTAACTACATATAATTGTTGCGTAACGAAATCTTAAACTTACATTTTGAAAATACAATCGTGATTTCGGATAAAAAGCAGGAATTGATGGAGGAAAATGAGAATGTCAAAAGATGAATATTTAATCACAGATGCCCCTCTTAAAGCACTGACTGTTTTTGCAATGCCTATGATTCTGGGCAGCTTCTTTCAACAAGTATATAATATGGCTGATTCCATTATCGTAGGTCAGTTTGTGGGATCCTCTGCACTTGCGGCAGTTGGAGCCTGTGCCGCTTTGACCAATGTTTTCATCTGTGTGGCTTTGGGAGCCGGTGTAGGAGCAGGTGTACTTGTGAGCCGCTATTTTGGAGCTCAGAATTATAGCAAAATGAAAACAATTGTGTCAACATCGTTGATCAGTTTTCTGATTCTGAGTATACTTCTGGGGGTTTTTGGCTTTGTTTTTTCTCATTTTATGATGAGTTTATTACAAACACCTGCTGACATACTGGATGAAGCGGTACTGTATCTGCGTGTTTATTTTGTGGGATTTCCCTTTCTGTTTATGTACAATATCCTTTCAACGATGTTCAATTCCATCGGTGAATCGAAGATTCCGCTGGGCCTTTTGATATTTTCTTCTGTTTTGAATATTGTTATGGATCTTTGGATGGTGGCAGGTTTAGGGCTGGGTGTGTTCGGTGCCGCCCTTGCAACTCTCATTGCGCAGGGGATTTCCGCAGTGTTTTCGCTTTTGATTTTCTTTAACCGGATGCGTCGATATAAAAGCCGCTTTAACTGGTTTGACAGGCAGGAGTTACATTCCATGCTTCGTATTGCAGTACCATCGGTTCTTCAGCAATCCACAGTGTCAATTGGTATGATGATCGTACAGGCGGTTGTAAATCCCTTCGGTACACAGGCGCTGGCAGGTTATGCGGCAACCATGAGAGTAGAGAATGTTTTTTCACTGATATTTGTATCCATTGGAAATGCGGTTTCGCCCTATGTTTCCCAGAATCTTGGAGCAAAGAAAATTGAACGTATTAAAAAAGGATATCACGCTGCACTGGTGTTAGATCTGTGTTTCGCAGTCCTTGCTTTCATAGTCATTGAAACACTGCACACCCCAATTTCTTCCTTATTCCTTGGAAAAGATGGAACCGCTCTGGCATATCAGGTGTCCGGGGATTATATGAAATGGCTGGGATATTTCTTTATTTTTATGGGTATTAAGATGGCAACAGATGGAGTTCTTCGTGGACTTGGAATTATGCGGCCGTTTCTCATTGCCAATATGGTAAACCTTGCCATTCGGCTGTCAGTTGCCTTGATTTTTGCACCGCGTTATGGAATTGCATTTGTCTGGCTTGCTGTACCGGCCGGATGGCTTGCGAATTTTCTGATCTCCTATGGGGCACTTAGAAAATCATGGCCGGTTGATGAAGGAGTTTCATTCCGGTAAATTTCTCTTAAGTTTTGATGGGAAGCTGGATTTGTATGTTAAGAGGTATATTTTCGTTACTGTTCACTGGCAATATCCTGCGAAGCGTGTTGCTGTGAACAGTAACATATTTTCTTATAGACATGATATAGTATGAGTGCTATAATAAAAATAATTTTTTATGGCATTTATTGGCAAACCGGTTGAAAAGCCGGGGCGCAAAGCCAGAAGGAGCTAAAGTCAGATTGAAATCTGGCCATGCCAGCCGGTTGCATCATGCCTCAGTAATAAAAAAAGGTAAATGTTAAATGGGCATTATGGAAAAAGTTCCTGTAAAATTTTTTACAAGGAACTTTTTTTTGTCTTCAAGCGGATATTCGCAACCTCCGCAGGGGACTTACCTGATTCGGTTAAATTTGATGGAAAATAGAGAAGAACAGCAGGAATGGAGAAAAGATGAAAGGAAAAAGAGTGATTGCAGGCATTCTGCTTGTGGGAATTTTAGCAACTGCCCTGGCAGGGTGCAAAAATGCAGATGTTACTAAAAAAGAAAGAGAAAAGCCCGTTATCACCCTGGGCAGTGACAGTTATCCGCCATACAATTATCTGAATGAAGATGGAATCCCCACAGGAATTGATGTGGAACTGGCTACAGAAGCTTTCAGAAGAATGGGGTATCAGGTGGATGTTGTCCAGATCAACTGGGAGAAGAAAAAAGAACTGGTAGAAAGCGGAGAGATCGATTGTATTATGGGCTGTTTTTCCATGGAAGGACGCCTTGACGATTACCGCTGGGCAGGACCCTACATAGCAAGCCGCCAGGTAGTTGCTGTAAATGAGAGCAGTGATATCTATAAACTAAGTGATCTGGAGGGAAAGAACCTTGCCGTCCAGTCCACAACCAAACCGGAAGGCATCTTTCTGAACCGGACAGATGAAAGGATCCCCAAACTGGGCAATCTGATCAGTCTTGGGCACAGGGAACTAATCTATACCTTTCTGGGAAAAGGATATGTAGATGCAGTTGCTGCACATGAGGAATCCATTGTCCAGTACATGAAGGATTATGATGCAAGCTTCCGTATCCTGGAAGATCCGCTGATGGTGGTCGGGATAGGTGTTGCTTTTGCAAAAGAGGATGACAGAGGAATTTGTGAGCAGATGGATCAGACGCTGGAAGAAATGCGTCAGGATGGCACATCCCTGAAAATCATTAAAAAATATCTGGATGATCCCCAGAAGTATCTGGAGGTGGATGATCTTGGATATTAGGAGAAGAATAAAAGTAAAGCGATTCTGGATATTCGGCATTCTGCTTGGAATCTGTGTGACTGCAGCTTCCCTGTATTACTTTTTTCAGGCAGAGAAAAAGGAAGCAGAGAACAGGATGGTGAAAACTGTAAACTATGTCAAAGTGCAGTGTTCCACCTACACCCATTATAATGAAGCTTCGGAATCTAAAAGTCTCCTCCGTGCCATTGAAAGCGCCAGACAGATGAGTACGAATATCGACATGGAAACAGAAAACGGCGGCCGGCTAAGCCAGGAGTTTCTGAAAGAAAATCTGCAGACCCTCTGGGTGGATGGTATCCTTGTGCTGGATGCAGAGGGAAAGACAGTCTGCAAATACAGCATGGATGAGGCTCTGACCAATGAGATCACAGATTATCTGCAAAAAGACATTATCATGGATTTTACCGGATATGAAGAAAGATCTTATTCGGAACGGATTGACCGAGAAGACGGATCACGTATCGACATTGCAGCCTGTGCCAGAAAAGATGTACCAGGTATGGTTGCAATTTATTATTACACATCTCCGGAATTTGTCAGAAATTATACCCTGACAATACAGAACCTTTTAAATGGCTATAGCACTCAGAAAGATGGAACGATTATTGTTGCAGATAAGGGAACCATCGTTGCTAGCAACGATGAAAGCCTGCTGGGACAGGATACTGCCGGCAACCAGGTTGTCCAGGCAATGAAAGAGCATACAGACAGTCAGCATATTTTTCATTTAAAAAATGAAGGAACCGGAGGTTACGGAATCATGCTGAAGCAGCGGGATTATTATATTTATGCCTATCTTCCGGATACGGAAGTATTCCGTAACCTGCCACTAAGTGTAACAGCTGTCGTTTTTCTTTATTTACTCATATTCGGTATATTCTGCTTCTGGGGTTACAGAGCGGATCTGGCACACCGGAAACAGGAACAGGAAAAAGATGAAAAATATAAAGCAGAACTTCTGAGAGCAGCAAAAAAAGCAGAAGCAGCCAATGAGGCAAAAACCGAGTTTCTGCAGAGAATGAGCCATGATATCCGGACACCGATCAATGGAATCTGCGGCATGATCAATGTGGCAGACCATTATGCAGACAATATGGAGAAACAGACGGAATGCAGGGCAAAGATCAAAAAGACATCCCATCTGCTGCTGGAACTGATAAACGAGGTTCTGGACATGAGCAAGCTGGAGTCAGATGAAGTGGTTCTGGAAGAAATCCCATTTAATCTGAACAGTATTTTTGAGGAAATACTGGGTGTGATCGAACATATGGCTGCGGAGCAGAATATCCGGATCATTTGGGAAGAGAAAGAAGTTACACACTGGAATCTTATTGGAAGTCCGGTGCATGTGAAACGGATTCTGATGAATATTTTGTCTAATGCGGTGAAATATAACAAAGAAAACGGATATGTCTATATCAGCTGTCGGGAAATCCCATCGAAACAGACAGCAATGACCACATTGGAATTTGTCTGCAGAGACACCGGAATTGGAATGACAGAGGCATTCCAGAAACGCATTTTTGAACCATTTGCACAGGAACATGCAGGAAGTCGCACAAAATTTGCCGGAACAGGACTGGGAATGCCAATTACAAAAAAACTGGTGGAGAAAATGGGCGGAACCATTTCCTTTGAAAGTAAAGAAGGCACAGGGACTACATTTGTGATCCGGATTCCATTCCAGATTGATGCAGATATGAAGGACAGGACTGAAACGGAAGAAAAAACAGAAACTTCTATCCAGGGGCTCCATGTTCTTCTGACAGAGGATAATGAGCTGAATATGGAGATTGCAGAATTTGTGCTTCAGAATGAAGGCGCTGTGGTGACAAAAGCATGGAATGGACAGAAGGCTGTTGACATATTCAGAAAAAGCAGACCTGGAGAATTTGATGTTATTCTTATGGATATTATGATGCCTGTCATGAATGGATATGAAGCAGCAAAGATGATCCGCTCTCTGGACAGAGAGGATGCAAAAGTGATACCGATCATTGCCATGACAGCAAACGCGTTCACTGAGGACAAAATGAGAGCAAAGGAAGCAGGAATGGATGAACATATTGCCAAGCCTGTTGATGGAAAGTTATTAGTAAAAGCGATCAATGAGTTAGTAAAACATAATCAGGAGAAGTTATAATGAAAAAGAAAAAATGGAATAAGATACTTGCTGTGCTTTTGGCGATGGTGACAGCCGTATCACTTCTGTCTGGCTGCGGCGGGAAAAGTGCGGAAAAAGAAGATGCAGAAACCATCACAGTGTATTTATGGAGCACAAAGCTGTATGAAAAATATGCGCCATACATCCAGGAACAGCTTCCGGATATCAACGTTGAATTTGTAGTAGGCAATAATGATCTGGATTTCTATCGTTTTCTGAATGAAAACGGCGGATTGCCGGATATTATAACCTGCTGCAGGTTTTCCCTCCATGATGCAAGCCCCCTGAAGGACAGTCTGATGGATCTTTCCACAACCAATGCTGCAGGTGCTGTCTATGATACCTACCTTAACAATTTCAAAAATCAGGATGGCAGTGTAAACTGGCTTCCTGTGTGTGCAGATGCCCATGGCTTTGTAGTGAACAAAGATCTTTTTGAAAAGTATGATATTCCTCTTCCAACGGATTATGAAAGCTTCGTTTCTGCCTGCCAGGCATTTGATGAGGTGGGTATCCGTGGGTTTACTGCAGACTATTACTATGATTATACCTGTATGGAAACACTGCAGGGTCTGTCTGCATCAGAGCTGTCTTCTGTGGATGGACGTAAGTGGCGTACCATCTACAGTGACCCGGACAATACAAAGAGAGAAGGTCTGGACAGTACCGTCTGGCCGGAGGCTTTTGAATGTATGGAGCAGTTTATTCAGGATACAGGGCTGAGCCAGGATGATCTGGATATGAATTATGATGATGTGGTTGAGATGTACAAAAGTGGTAAGCTTGCCATGTATTTCGGCAGTTCTGCCGGTGTAAAAATGTTCCAGGATCAGGGCATTAACACAACATTCCTGCCATTCTTTCAGCAGAACGGCGAAAAGTGGCTGATGACTACACCATATTTCCAGATAGCTTTAAACCGTGACCTGACAAAGGATGAAACACGTCGGCAGAAAGCAATGAAGGTACTGAACACAATGCTTTCAGAGGATGCGCAGAACCGGATCATTTATGATGGGCAGGATCTGTTAAGCTATAGCCAGGATGTGGATTTCCGGCTTACGGAATATCTGAAGGATGTGAAACCTGTGATCGAAGAAAACCATATGTATATCCGTATTGCGTCAAATGACTTTTTTTCCATTTCCAGGGATGTGGTGTCTAAGATGATCTCAGGAGAATATAATGCAGAGCAGGCTTATCAGTCATTTAATTCCCAGCTTCTTGAAGAAAAATCCACTTCTGAGGATATTGTGTTGGATTCAAAGAAAACTTATTCCAATCGTTTCCATACCAGCGGAGGCAATGAAGCCTATTCTGTTATGGCAAACACTTTGCGCGGTATTTATGGGACGGATGTGCTGATTGCAACAGGAAACAGCTTTACAGGAAATGTACTGAAGGCCGGTTATACAGAAAAAATGGCAGGCAACATGATTATGCCAAACGAGCTTTCCGCTTACAGCAGTGAGATGAGCGGGGCAGAACTGAAGGAAACGGTCAGAAACTTCGTAGAAGGCTACCAGGGAGGCTTTATCCCCTTTAACCGTGGCTCTCTGCCTGTGTTCAGTGGTATTTCTGTAGAAATCAGGGAAACGGATAATGGTTATACATTGAGTAAAGTTTCAAAGAATGGAAAACAGATTCAGGACAAGGATACTTTTACTGTGACCTGCCTTGCAGCACCACAATATATGGAAGCTTATCCGGCAGAGGAAAATATTGTATTTGATGGAGGGGATACCTCTGTGGAAGATACCTGGACAACATATGTTTCAGATGGTAATGCCATTCTTGCAGAGCCTGAAGACTACATTACTCTGAGGTGAGAAGAATGGATGTTAAGAATCATAATACAAACAGAAAGAAACGGGTTGTGAGAAAACGATGGAATGCAGCAGTTCTTATTGCCCTATTTGTTGGAATCCTTTTGACTGTTTTCCAATATTTGGGGTTTGTATCGAAGACTGTTTATGAGGAAAGTGTTTCTCACCTGACAGAAATTTTTCATCAGTCTGATAATATGCTAAGTGAGCTGACAAATAAGAATCTGACTTATCTCCATATATGGGGGGAATATTTGCAGAACACTTCCGATGAAAGTGAAATTCGTGAGTATATAGAGAAAGCACAGGAAGATGCAGGCTTTTTAGATTTTTATTTCCTGTCAGCGGACGGGAACTATAAGATGGCAACAGGTGAAACCGGGTATCTGGGATTGCAGGAAAATATTGAAGATGAGATCCGGCAGGGAAATGATGTGATAACCAATGCAACGGTTCCCGGAAAATCCCAGCTCCTTGTTTTTGCTACTCCCAGGCCTCATGGAAGTTATCAGGGCTTTGAATATGATGCCATTGCCATTGCCTATGAAAACTCTGATATCGTAAATGTGCTGAATATTTCTGCTTTCAATGGAAATGCCCAGAGTTATGTGGTTCATCCGGATGGCCGTGTTGTTGTGGATCATTCTTCTGAGGCATGGGGAGAGGTGTATAATTTCTTTGGGATTCTGAGAGAACATTCCAATATGTCTGAAAAAGAGATCCTTAAACTTTCAGAAGAGTTTAAGGAAGGACATACAGATGCAATGCTGATAAATCTGGATGGAGAGGATTACTATCTGGTCTATGAGAAATCCAAACCTCAGGACTGGATCTTTCTGGGACTTGTCCAGGCTGATATCGTCAATGCAAGTATGAATGTTCTGCAGCGTAGCACTGTGCTGCTTGTAAGTGCAGTAGCGGTGTGTATTGCCGGTCTTTTTATTGGAATTATTCTCCGGAAAAACAGGGTAAACCTGAAGAGAAAGGATACGGAGATCCTGTACAGGGACGAATTGTTTCAAAAGCTGTCAATGAATGTAGATGACGTTTTCCTGATGCTGGATGCAAAAACATATCAGGCAGATTACGTCAGTCCCAATGTGGAAAAACTGCTGGGAATTACAGTAGAACAGATTCGTAAAGATATTTGTGTCCTTGGGAAACTGCATCCCGGGGACGTTGAAGATCCGGAGAAGAAGTATCTGGAAGAAATCCAGGTTCATGAGCAGCAGGAATGGGATCTTGAATATGTTCATCAGAAAACAGGAGAACACCGCTGGTTTCATAACGTTGCAATGGGCAGCGAGGTAAACGGAAAAAAGAAATATATCCTGGTTCTGTCAGATCGTACCTCTGATAGAAAAATGAATCAGGCCCTTTCTGAGGCGGTCCGCGCTGCGGAGACTGCAAACAAGGCAAAGAGCACCTTCCTTTCCAATATGTCTCATGATATCCGTACACCAATGAATGCGATCATTGGTTTTACTACACTGGCTGTAAGCAACATTGATGATAAAGAAAGGGTTCGGGATTATCTGGGTAAGATTCTTTCCTCCAGTAATCATCTGCTCTCACTGATCAATGATATCCTGGATATGAGCCGTATTGAGAGCGGGAAAATCCATCTGGAAGAGACGGAAGTCAGTCTGTCAGAGGTTCTTCATGATCTGAAAACCATTATCAGCGGACAAATCCATGCGAAACAGTTAGAGCTTTACATGGATGTCATGGATGTTACCAATGAGGATGTTTATTGTGACAAGACCAGGCTGAATCAGGTACTGCTGAATCTTTTGTCCAATGCGATCAAGTTTACTCCTGCAGGCGGAACCGTTTCTGTCCGGCTGAGAGAGTATCCGGGTACACAGAGAGGCTGTGAACTGTACGAAATCCGGGTAAAGGATAACGGAATCGGCATGAGTCAGAAATTTGTACAGAAGATCTTTTCTCCTTTTGAGAGAGAGCGGACTTCCACTGTAAGCAGGACTCAGGGTACAGGACTGGGTATGGCTATCACCAAGAACATCGTGGATATGATGGGCGGAACCATTGAGGTTCAGACAGAACAGGGCAAAGGTACTGAATTTATTATCCGTCTGCCATTGCGGATTCAGCCTGAGAACCACCGTATAGAGAAAATCGCAGAGCTGGAAGGTCTGAAAGCATTGGTAGTAGACGATGATTTCAATACCTGTGACAGTGTGACTAAGATGCTTGTGAAGGTTGGAATGCGTTCGGAATGGACACTTTCCGGTAAGGAGGCTGTTCTCCGTGCACGGCAGTCTGTGGAAATGGGGGATGCATTCCATGCTTATATTATTGACTGGCGTCTGCCTGATATGAACGGCATTGAAGTTACCCGTCAGATTCGCAGTCTTGGTGATGATACGCCGATCATTATCCTGACTGCTTACGACTGGTCAGATATTGAAGTGGAAGCCAGGGCAGCAGGGGTGACTGCGTTCTGTGCCAAGCCTATGTTTATGTCAGATATCAGAGAGACTCTGATGGCTGCAATCGGCCAGAAGCAGGCCGGGGCAGAGGATAATATTCTTCCGGCAGCAGATTCAGATTTCAGAGGCAGGCAAATACTGCTTGTGGAAGATAATGAACTGAACAGAGAAATTGCAGTAGCACTCCTTAGTGAATATGGTTTTCAGGTTGATACAGCGGAAGATGGAGCAGAGGCTGTGGAGAAGGTTAAGAATTCAAGACCAGGTGATTATGATCTGGTGCTTATGGATGTGCAGATGCCTGTAATGAACGGATATGAGGCTACTGAGCAGATCCGTTCACTGGATGATCGGGCACTGGCGGGAATTACGATCCTTGCCATGACTGCCAATGCTTTTGACGAAGACAGAAAGAAAGCACTGGCATGTGGTATGAATGGATTTCTATCCAAACCAATTGTTATAGAGGAACTGATCAGTACATTACAAAACAGTCTGGGGTAAGTTTTCTGTTTGAACTGTGATAATGGGATATGAAAAGTGGTTTGATGAAAGCAAGGAGGAGCAACGAATGATTTGTGGAATGACGTATTTTCAGATATGTCTGTATTTTCTTATTTATTCTTTTGGCGGCTGGGTTGTTGAAGTTATTTTTCATGCAGTAGCCTTGGGAAAGGTCATAAACAGAGGTTTTCTGAATGGACCGGTCTGCCCGGTATATGGATTTGGGGTGCTTTCTGTTTTTGCTTTGCTCAATACAATTCAGGGCAGCGGGCGTCAGATGAGTGATGGAATGATTTTTGTGTTTGGAATTGTTCTGGCAACTGCGGTGGAACTGGTTGCAGGCTGGCTGCTGGATGTGTGTTTCCACGCAAGATGGTGGGATTATTCAGATAAACCCTTCAATTTTCATGGCTACATTTGCCTGGAGTTTTCTCTGATCTGGGGACTGGCTATCGTTATGGTAGTAAAAGTTTTCCAGAAGTATGTAGAGGCACATGCGTTACATACACCTGCAACCTGGGAATGGATTGTGATAGCAGTTTTGTATGCTGTGTATCTGACAGATTTTATTGTGACGGTAGCAGTGATCCAGGGACTGAATAAAAAGCTTACCAGACTGGATAAGGTTCGCTCAGATCTGAGAATTGTAAGTGATAAACTGAGTGATACACTGGCTACGACTACGATTGGCACAGCGCAGAAAGTGGGAGAAGGAAAGGTTCAGGCAACTCTTGCAGCAGCAGAACTGCGTGATGCAACTGCCGCACAGCGAGAAAAATCTATCGAAATGCTTCGTATAAAAAGAGCGGAGCTTCAGGCTCAGTTTGAGGAACTGTCCAGTTCTATTACCAATCATACCGTTGTCGGTCAGGGGCGTATCATCAAGGCATTTCCGAAGATGCAGCACAGAGACTATTCCGAACTGATTCAGGAGCTGAAAAAGAAATTAAAATAGATTAAAATGCAGAGGGAGGCTTCAGGTGAACAGACAGGCAGTACAAACCTTAAAGACTTATTTTGGATATGATACATTCAGAGAAGGGCAGGAGAGTGTTGTGGAGTCCATTCTGGAACACCGGGATGTGCTTGCAATCATGCCGACAGGAGCTGGAAAATCCATCTGTTATCAGGTACCGGCACTGATGCTGTCAGGAATTACGATTGTAATTTCTCCTCTGATCTCACTGATGCAGGATCAGGTAAAGGCTTTGAATGAAGCGGGAATACATGCCGCATTTATCAATTCTTCACTGTCGGAAAGTCAGATTAGCAAGGCGTTGTACCTGGCAGCAGGAGGAAGATACAAAATTATTTATGTTGCACCGGAACGTCTGGAAAATTATGAGTTTCTGGAATTTGCCAGACAGGTGGAGATTTCCATGGTGACAGTGGATGAGGCACATTGTATTTCACAGTGGGGACAGGATTTCAGACCAAGCTATGTCAAAATCGTAGACTTTGTAAAAAATCTTCCCGGTCGTCCGATCGTCAGTGCTTTTACCGCAACTGCAACAGAGGAAGTAAAGAACGACATTCTCTGTACTTTAAAGCTGGAAGATCCGAAAGTAGTGATCACCGGGTTTGACAGAAAGAATTTATATTACAGCGTGGAAAATATCCGGCGAAAAGACGATTTTGTGATGGATTACATAGACAGACATCCAACAGAGAGCGGGATTATTTACTGCTCTACAAGAAAAAATGTGGACAATCTTTTTGAACTGCTTTTCCAAAAAGGAGTTGCTGTTACCAGATATCATGCAGGACTGAATAATGAAACCAGAAAAAAGAATCAGGATGATTTCATTTACGACAGAACCCCTGTTATTATTGCAACAAATGCATTTGGAATGGGGATTGATAAATCCAATGTGAGATATGTGATCCATTACAATATGCCGCAGAGTATGGAGAATTATTATCAGGAGGCAGGACGTGCAGGGCGTGACGGAGAGAATTCCCAGTGCGTTCTATTGTTTTCTGCACAGGATGTTATAATCGACCGAATGCTTCTGGATAACAAAGATTTTTCCGATGTGGATGAAGAGGATGAATTTCTCATTCGTCAGCGGGATATACGAAGGCTTCAGATCATGGAAGGATATTGTAAAACAACAGGATGTCTGCGAAATTATATTCTGGAGTATTTCGGTGAAAAGACCTTCGGTCCCTGTGATAATTGTGGAAATTGCCACAGAGAATACCATGAGACAGATATGACCAGAGAGGCGAAGTGGGTAGTGAACTGTGTAGCTGAGACGAGAGGAAGGTATGGACTGACAATTGTGCTTGGTACTTTGCTGGGGGCTAAGAGAGCCCGGTTGAGGGAGCTTGGAGCAGATAAGTATAAATCTTATGGAGCATTGAATGATCACAGTGAGGCAGAACTCAGGGCACTGATCAGCCAGATGACTGAGATGGGATATCTCTATCAGACACAGGAACGTTACAGTGTGCTGAAACTGGGCGATATTTCTCCGCTAAGAGATGAAAATACTCACGTGATCATGCGTACTTACGAGGAAAAAGAACCGGATAAAAAGAAAAAGCCCCAGAAATCTGTCAGAAAACGCAGTACAGATGCGCTTACGGCAGCAGGTTACGATTTATTTGAAGCTCTGCGGAAACTTCGTCTGGAAATTGCAAAAGAGGAAGCCATGCCTCCATATATCGTGTTCAGTGATAAGACGCTGATAGATATGTGCATCAAATGTCCATCAAATGAAGAAGAAATGCTGGAGGTTTCCGGTGTGGGCGAGAATAAGCTAAAGAAATACGGTCAGAGATTTCTGGAAGAGATACAGAAGTTCTGCCTGGAACGTCCGAATGCGGTTTTGAGTATGTCGGAAGATGAAAATGGTAATCCCTGAGAACAAAGGTTGGAAAACAGATGAATATAGAAAAATATACGGAAGAATTAATCACATTGAGACATTACTTTCATCAACATCCGGAGCTGGCACTTCAGGAAGTGGAGACGTCTGCATATATCCGGAAATATCTGGAGAAACTGGGATATGAGATTGTGCCGATAGAACCTACAGGATTGATCGCGGAACTTCCATCTCTGAGAAACAGGGAGAAACTGGTTGTACTCAGGGCGGAGATGGATGCATTGCCCATACAGGAGCAGACAAATCTACCATATGCATCAGTAAATCAGGGATGTATGCATGCCTGCGGTCACGATATGATCCTGGCAGCAGCACTGATCCTTGCAAAAATTGTGGCAGAAGAGCAAAGAATGCAGGAAAATTTTCCGGTCAGGCTCCGGTTCCTTTTTGAACCTGCAGAGGAGATTGGTGAAGGTGCAAAAAGAATGCTTCAGGCCGGAGCATTAGAGAATCCGAAAGCAGATGCATTTCTGATGTTTCATTACGCAGCGGACATGACATTTGGAATGGCAGTGCATCAGGGACAGGCATCTTCCATGATCAACAGTATGCAGATTCATGTTCATGGAAAATCCAGTCACTGGTGTGAAGCGGATAAGGGGATTGATGCAATTTATGCAGCTGCTCAAGTGATAAGTGCCATTCATGATCTGAATGAAAGTTTTGGAAAACAGCATCCGGATGCAGGAAAATATATTGTGGGTACGGGTACAATCCATGGCGGTGAATATACGAATATTATTGCAGACCATGTGGTATTAAACGGAAATATACGCGCAGTTCATGAAGAAACTTACACGGCACTTGAGCACGAGCTGGAGAGAAATCTGCAGGAAATTGAAAAGCAGACTGGCACACAGATCCGTATGGAATTTCCCAAAAATCCGGTATATGCGTTTGCCAATGATGAGGAACTTACAGAGACAGCAAAGGTAGTGGGTGCAGAAGTATTCGGAGATAAATTTGTTCTGGAAGGAGAAGATGAGTTGTTTCTTTCCGGTGACAACGCATACAGATATTTTAGAGAAACCAGAGGACTTTTCACAGTATTTCTTGCGGGAATACCAGGAGAGAATCATCCTCTGCATCATCCGAAATTTCAATTGGATGAGAGGATACTGCCGTACAGCGTGGAAGCATTGTATAAGATTATAACTACATTATGAGTATTGCTATTTTGGAAAATAGTGAATTGTGATGTGGTTCAGCAGAGCGTGAAATTCTACTGAACTGGATCAATGTATTATTTACGCAGATTGCTATGGAAGGAACGTCAGCAGGATGGATAATTTGTATCTGTTCTGCTGTTTTTTGAGTATACTCGTAATAATTTCAGAGAATACTGTAAATTAACCCAATTAAGTAAGCCCTGCTTCAATTGAGGATATCCACCTGACTCTATAAAAAATCTCATAAATAAATGAAAAAAATTACCAAAAGGACTTGAAAATTGGATTAAAATAGTATAATATAAAAACATAAACAAAATAAGAATGCATAGCAACTATAACTTATTAACGTTGAGTGACAGCAGATTGCTGAATAGTAACGGACAGACGATATACTATAAAGAAAGAATTGAGGGCAGAAATATGAAGATTACAGATACCATTAAATATGTCGGAGTGAATGACCATCAGGTAGATTTGTTTGAGGGACAGTATGCAGTGCCAAACGGAATGGCATATAATTCCTATGTGATTCTGGATGACAAGGTTGCAGTTATGGATACTGTAGATGCCAATTTCAAACATGAATGGCTGGATAATCTTGAACAGGCACTGGGCGGACGTAAGCCGGACTATCTGATCGTTCAGCATATGGAGCCTGACCATGCAGCAAATGTAGCGAACTTTCTGGAAGTATATCCCGGCACTACAGTAGTAGCCAATGCGAAGACATTTGTAATGATCAAAAATTTCTTCGGACTGGATCTGGAAGGGCAGAAACTGGAAGTAGAGAATGGTTCTACACTGAGTCTGGGAAATCATAATCTTACTTTTGTATTTGCGCCAATGGTACATTGGCCGGAGGTTATGGTGACTTATGACAGCACAGATAAAGTTCTTTTTTCAGCAGATGGATTTGGTAAGTTCGGTGCTCTGGATGTGGAAGAAAACTGGGATGATGAAGCAAGAAGATACTTTATCGGTATTGTTGGTAAATATGGCGCACAGGTACAGAGACTTCTGAAAGTAGCAGCTACTCTGGATATTCAGATCATCTGTCCGTTACATGGTCCGGTACTTACAGAAAATCTGGGACATTATATCAGCCTCTATGATACCTGGTCCTCTTACACACCGGAGGAAGAAGGAATCGTAGTTGTATATACTTCTGTATACGGACATACCAAAGAAGCAGTCAATCAGTTTGTGGAGAAATTAAAGAGTAAGGGATGTCCGAAAGTAGTTGTTTATGATCTGGCAAGAGATGATATGTCTCAGGCACTCAGTGATGCATTCCGTTACAGTAAGCTGGTACTGGCAACAACTACCTATAATGCAGGAATCTATCCGTTTATGAATGACTTTATTACCCGTCTGGCAGAGCATAATTTCCAGAACCGCACAGTGGGCCTTATTGAAAACGGTTCCTGGGCACCTCTGGCAGCAAAAGTAATGAAAAATATGCTTTCTGAATGCAAGAAGATCAACTGGCTGGACACCACAGTGAAGATTATGTCCGCAGTAAATCAGGAAAACAGAGATCAGATGGAAGCGATGGCTTCCGAGCTTTGTAAGGAATATATTGCAAAGAATGATGAACTGGCAAATAAAAATGATATGACAGCATTATTCCGTATTGGTTATGGTCTATATGTAGTGACATCAAATGACGGTAAAAAGGATAACGGACTGATCGTCAATACAGTTACCCAGCTGACAGACTCTCCGTTCCGCGTTGCAGTTAATATCAATAAGACAAATTATTCTCACCATGTTATCAAGCAGACAGGGGTGATGAATGTAAACTGTCTCTCTGTAGAAGCTCCGTTCTCTGTATTTGAACAGTTTGGTTTCCAGAGTGGAAGAAGCGTGGATAAATTTGCGGGACAGAAGGTGAATCGTTCTGATAACGGACTGATATTCCTGGACAAATATATCAACGCATTTATGTCCCTGAAAGTAGAGCAGTATGTAGATCTGGGAACTCACGGAATGTTCATCTGCAGTGTGACAGAAGCTCGCGTGGTAAGTGACCAGGAGACAATGAGCTACACCTATTATCAGAAAAATGTAAAACCGAAACCTGAAACAGAAGGTAAGAAAGGATTTGTATGTAAAGTCTGCGGATATATCTACGAAGGCGATGAACTTCCGGAAGATTATATCTGCCCACTGTGTAAACATGGAGCTGTAGACTTCGAGCCGATTGGATGAAAGATTTCTCTTGTTAAACTGCTAAAGAGTGACATTCTGTCATGTGAATATTTGTCGAGATTTCAGAGTGATCTGATTGATAAAATAAAAAATAGAGATTGTCAGTGGTTAAATCGCTGACAATCTCTATTTTTGCTCCAGTATTAATAGAAACATTATGGAATGTAAAGAAATTTTGATAGACGAATTCAATAACAATATGTTACACTTTATGAAAGTTAGAGTTTAATATATCAAATATAAAGGGAAGTGTGTCTATTGAAACAAATTAAAAAGAAACTTCCAATAGGAATAGAAAATTTTGCAAAGCTTCAGGCGGAAGATTTCTACTATGTAGACAAAACGATGCTTATCAAAGAACTTCTGGATAATTGGGCGGAGGTGAATCTGTTTACACGTCCGAGAAGATTTGGTAAAACACTGAATATGAGTATGCTGAAAGCATTCTTTGAATTAAACAGTGATAAGAATTGCTTTAGAGACACAAGAATTTCCAGAGAAGTTTATCTTTGCGAACAATACATGGGAAAGTTCCCTGTGATTTTTATTTCCCTGAAGAGTATCAGCGCGCAAACTTATGAAAAAGCCTGTGATATGGCAATACAGATTGTAAATGGTGAGGCGCGTAGATTCCAGTATTTATTGGACAGTGAACGTTTGACGGAATATGATAAGGATGCGTTCAAATCATTGCTTCTGCCGGATATGAAGGAATCTGTTCTGTGCAGCAGTCTGAGGATTCTGTCAGAACTTCTGGAGAAACATCATGGTCAGAAAGTTATCTTATTGATTGATGAATATGATGTGCCTCTGGCGAAAGCATTTGAATTGGGATATTACAATTCAATGACTCTGCTGATCCGTAACTTGTTTGAAAATGCATTAAAAACAAATGACAGTCTGAAGTTTGCTGTGCTTACAGGCTGCATGCGTATCTCAAAGGAGAGTATTTTTACAGGATTAAATAATCTGAAAGTTTTGTCAGTGGCAGATGTACAGTTTGATGAATATTTTGGATTTACGGACAGTGATGTAAAGAATATATTGGAATATTATGAACTTTCTGAGCATTATGATGAAATAAAAATGTGGTATGACGGATATCGGTTTGGAAATGTAGAGGTTTACTGTCCCTGGGATGTGATAAATTATTGTGATGAATTGCGTATAAACAATATGGCGCAGCCACAGAATTACTGGTCTAATACTAGCAGTAATGAAGCGGTGAAACGCTTTATTCAGGAGACTGATAAGGGAACGGTCAGAAAGGAAATTGAGAAACTGATAGCAGGAGAAACAATTGTAAAGGAGATTCATCAGGAACTGACATATCAGGATATGTATGCTTCGATTGAAAACCTGTGGAGTGTTCTTTTTACTACGGGATATCTCACACAGACCGGAAGAAAAGATGCAAATACGTTCATGCTTACCATTCCTAATATGGAAATACGTAATATTTTTCTGACACAGATTATGGAATATTTTAAGAAAACTGTTTCTGAGAATGGAGAAGCACTTGAAAAATTCTGTAATGCACTAAAAAATGGAAATTCCGAAGTGGTGGAACAAAGTTTGAACAATTATCTGAAAAGGACCATCAGTATTCGGGATACCTTTGTAAAAAAACAGATGAAAGAGAATTTTTATCATGGGATTTTACTTGGAATTCTTGGATTTCAGCAGAACTGGAGTGTGTCATCAAATAAAGAATCGGGTGATGGATACAGTGATATTTTGATAGAAACAGAAGATCAGGAAACTGGAATTATTATAGAAATAAAATATGCCGAAACAGGGAATCTGGAAGCTGTCAGTGAAGACGCATTAAAACAGATAGAAGACAGACGATACGAGGAGCAACTGCTGGAAGAGGGAGTAGAGCATATTTTGAAGTACGGTATTGCATTTTACAAAAAGAAATGCAAAGTAATAGTAGTCAAATAAAGGAATTCCAGAGCATCCTCCTGACAAGAGGTATACTCTGGAATCATGTTTTTGAAGGCTTGATTTATATAAGATTATTCCATCTCGTACAAAGAGGAGAATATTTTTAATGATCTTCCATGGATGTGCCAAGAATTTCCAGAGTATCAATATCCTTTGAGAGATATTCCAGGTATAACTGACCAAGACTACTTAAAGGTATTTGAGCAATAGTCAGGTAACCAATATGAAGCAGTCCGATATCATTTTCCAGAGACTTTGCGATAATATTTCCCATCCCCTTATGAAATGCATCTGCGTTACTGTTAGGAAGATCCGGACCAATACTGAAACAGTCTGTTTTTCGAACAAGAGCAATCTTTGTGCAGCGGTCACTGACATGGACATTTTTATTTAAAAGCTTGTAAAACAGCGGTTCTTCTGAAAAATGGGAAGTTTCCAATTCCTGGTCGTAAGTGACGAAAGGATATTTTTCCAGATCCTTTATAGAAAGGACAGGAAGAGAAGCCAGAGGATGACCAAAACGGAGAAACACATAATTTTTGACACTTTTGATTTCATGAAATTCAATATCATAAGAAGAAAATAAAGTCTGCATACTGCGCATATGAGGTTCGTGGATTGCTACAACTCCCAGTTCACTTTTTCTTCCGGATACGTCATGGATAACAGAATTAGTGTCGCATTCACGGATTGCAATATCATAGGTTGGAGAGTTAATTTCGGTTAAAAAGCTAGTAAAGGCCCGCACTGCAAATGGAAGATGCTGACAGGATACTGAAAAACGCATAGGCAGTGATTTCCTGGCATGGTAGCGCTGCTCAAGATACTGAGACTGTTCTACAATTTCTTTGGCATATTTAATAAAGTCTTCTCCATCGTAGGTAAGGGAAACGCCACGATTTGTCCGTTTAAAAATAGTAATCCCCAGATCAGATTCCAGCTCTTTTACAGCAGCAGAAAGTGTAGACTGAGAAACAAAAAGATTTTTTGCTGCTTTAGAAAATGAATGACTGTTGGAAATTTCCAGCATATATTTCAGATTTTGTAATGTCATAGATAAAAACTTCCTTTCTGTGAATTATGCTATCAGAAAAATTGATTGCTGGCAATAGAAATTATATAAATTAAAGTAAGAAATGTTTCTTGTAATCGATTAATCTGCATGATATAGTAGAACAGACAATTAAAGCAGAATATTTTATGGAATCCGGTCAAATGCCGGAGCGGTGCCGCCACTGTAGGATGGAGCATTCATAAGAATACACTGGAATTTCCGGGAAGTATATGAATGTGAAGAAGTCAAGCCAGGATACTTGGATATTTTGCCGGAACCCCGATTTAACGAGTCATTAAAAAGGGAGTGCAGCAGGTAAGTTTTTTGCGCCCTTTTTTGTGATGAAAAGGGTGTTTTTTATTTTACAGATAAGGAGATAAGGAATGAAAAAAAGATCAAAGTTTCTTGCCATGCTGCTTTCGACAGCAGTAGCTGTTTCCTCACTTACAGGAATCAGCGTATTTGCAGCTGACAAAACAGGAGAAGAGGAAACCAGAACAGTTGTAGACGCCACCGGAGCAGAAGTAGAAGTGCCTGCACATCCGAAGAGAATTGCAGTTCCAGCAATGGTTCTGCCAAATATAGTTTATGCATTACAGGGAAATGCAGAGAATATAGTATCTATTCCACCGGCAGCATATTCAGGATGGGAAATGTCTATTTTAAAAGATCTGGCTCCGGAACTGGAAGATGTAGATACTACAATGGTGAATGATGACTTTTCAGTAAATGTAGAGGCACTTGCAGATGCAGATATAGATTTAGTACTGAACTGGGATTCAGAGACTGACCAGGCAGAGCAGTTAAAGGCATTGGGAATTCCATGTGTGCTTGTATCTTCTGCAAAAGATATGGACGGTCTGAAAAATCTGGTTACTATGCTGGGAGATGCATTAAACTGTGAGGATCGCGCAAAACAGGCAACAGACTGGTATGATGAAACTATGGACTATTTCGACAGCAAGGCAGATGAGGTTGCTGCTTTATCAGAGGATGAAATGCCAAGAGTTCTTCATTTCCAGAGAGTACATGAGATGACCTGTTTTACAGGTGGGATTAATACTTATATTACAACACTTGAAGGTGGACAGAATTTCACACTTCCTGAAGACATTACAGAACCTTCAATGGAATCAATCCTGGAATATGATCCGGAGATTATTTTTATCAGTAATTTCGATGATGTAACTCCGGAAGATTTCTATGAGAACAAACTGGAAGGACAGGATTGGAGTAACGTGAGCGCTGTTAAAAATCATAAGGTTTATAAAGTTCCATGTGGATTATACCGTTGGGCTCCGCCGAATACATTTGAAAAACCACTTTATATGAAATGGACAGCATCCATTGTACAGCCGGAGATTTTCTCTGATTATGATATCAGAACAGAAATCAGCGATTTCTATAAAGATTATTATGGATATGAGCTCAGTGATGAGCAGTTGGACAGCCTTCTGAGACTGGATTTAAATGAATAAACAGAAAAGAGACAATTACATTGAAGGATAACAAAAAACATAAGAAAGCAGAGTATGGAATACTGATTACCGGACTGATTATACTGTTGGCAGCTACATGTGTCATTGCGTTGTGTGCAGGTCAGTACAGTGTTTCTGTTCCGGAAGTGATCAAGATACTTGCATCCCGATTTGTAAATGTGACAAAGACATGGAGCAACACGGCAGAAGGCGTAGTATTTACACTACGCCTTCCGCGTATGATAGGAGCAGTGTTGGTTGGTAGTGCATTATCCTTATCAGGAGCTGCTTATCAGGGAGTGTTTAAGAATCCGCTGGTTGCACCGGATCTCCTGGGTGTTTCTTCTGGTGCATGTGTAGGTGCATCAGTGGCAATTTTGTTACATTTAAATTCATTTGGTGTGCAGGCAATGGCATTTGTGGCGGGGATTTTGGCGGTTGGACTTACTTTATTTATTCCGCGCCTGATAAAGAATACGAATATGACGATGTTGGTATTGTCAGGAATTATTGTCAAAGGAATCATGGATTCTGTAATGGGAATCATTAAATATGTTGCAGATCCGGAGACAGAACTGCAGTCTATTACTTACTGGCAGCTGGGCAGTCTGACGAAGGTATTGCCAAGAGATTTGTTTACTGTAGGGCCGGTGATCATTGCAGCATCTGTAATTATTTTTCTTCTCAGATGGAGGATAAATATTCTTTCTCTGGGAGACAGAGAAGCAAAAACGCTGGGCGTTTCAGTTACAGTTGTTCGAAATTTTATTATAATCTGTGCGACATTACTGACTGCATCTGCAGTATGTATCAGTGGAACGATTGGATGGATCGGACTTGTGATTCCACATTTTGCACGAATGCTCACAGGTCCGGATAATACGAAAGCGATTCCTGCCAGTATTTTAATAGGAGCTATTTTTATGGTAGCAATTGATACTCTGGCAAGAGCTTTGACAAGTGTAGAACTTCCGCTGAGTATCCTGACCGGAATTATTGGTGCACCATTTTATATTATTATACTTGCCAGACAAAGGATGAAATTATCATGATATTAGACGTACAGGATTTATCATTTCGATATAGTAAAAATGCGAAACCTATTTTTCATAATGTAAATCTCCAGATGGAAAAGGGAGAAATTCTCACAATTCTTGGCGCCAATGGTGCAGGAAAATCAACGCTTTTAAATTGTCTGGCAAATATTTTGGAACCTTATTCCGGAAAGATTCTGGTAAATGGAGCCTCTATTCATGATATGAGTCTGAAAAAAGCTGCACAGCTGATTGGTTATGTACCGCAGAACCATGCTCCGGTATATGACTATTCAGTGAGAGATTTTATAGTAATGGGAAGGGCTCCGCATCTGGGAATGCTGGAAAAGCCATCGGAAAATGACTATGCGATCGTGGATGAAGTTATACGGGAACTGGGAATTGAAAAGCTTGCTGATAAAGCATATACACAGATCAGCGGCGGAGAACGACAGCAGGCACTGATCGGACGTGCTATTGCACAGCAGCCGGAGATTATTATGTTTGATGAACCGACCAATCATCTTGATTATGGAAATCAGCTCCGTATGGTCCATAAGATAAAAAATCTTTCTAAGAAAGACTATACGGTTATTATGACAACCCATATGCCAGATCATGCAATGATGATAGGCGGAAAAACAGCTATTCTTGGCAGGGATGGAACATTGAAAGTAGGAAAGACAGAAGAAATTATTACAGAAAAGAAACTTGAGGAACTTTATCAGGTAAAAACCCGAATTGTATATATTCCAGAAGTTGGAAGAAAGGTTTGTGTGGTAGCAGAACAATGAAAACCAGAAGAGTTGCTTTTTATGGTAAAGGTGGGATTGGGAAATCAACGATTGCTTCTAATGTATCTGCATTACTGGCTATGCAGGGGAAAAAGGTTCTGCATATAGGATGTGACCCCAAGGCAGATTCTACCAGACTTTTGTGTAAAGAACGGGATCAAACAATT
>NZ_JBWJVP010000169.1:0-16948 GCF_056339915.1 Blautia sp. ZXY-1-B12
TCAAACATGGAAATAAAAAAACAGACAAACCTCAGAGGAGAACTCACTGTACCCGGAGATAAATCCATTTCTCATCGTGCAGTCATGTTCGGTTCTCTTGCACAGGGTACTACAAAGATCACACATTTTCTTGAGGGAGCTGACTGTCTCTCTACTATCTCCTGTTTCCGGAAAATGGGAATCGATATTGAAAGAAATGCTTCCGAAATCCTCGTTCATGGAAAGGGACTTCACGGACTCAGTGCTCCGTCTGAAACTCTGGATGTGGGAAACAGCGGGACTACCACAAGACTGATCTCCGGAATTCTGGCAGGACAGTCTTTTACCAGCGAATTAAACGGCGACGCTTCCATTCAATCCCGTCCAATGAAAAGGATTATGACTCCTCTTCTGTCTATGGGCGCTGATATCGTAAGCTTGAGGGGCAATGGATGCGCACCTTTGCGAATTACAGGAAAGCCTTTACACGCCACTCATTATCAGTCACCGGTTGCTTCCGCACAGGTAAAATCCTGCGTGCTTCTGGCTGGTATGTATGCAGATGGGATCACCAGTGTCACAGAGCCGGTGCTTTCCAGAAATCATACGGAGATCATGCTGAATTATTTCGGCGCAAATGTAAATTCCCAGGGAACAACTGCTTCTATTGAACCGGAGCCTGTGCTGAACGGACGCGAGATTAAAGTTCCCGGAGATATTTCTTCTGCTACTTACTTTATCGCAGCAGGGCTTCTTACTCCCGGAAGTGAGATTCTTCTTAAAAATGTAGGCATTAATCCAACCAGAGACGGAATGCTTCGCATATGCAAGGCTATGGGGGCTGATATTACTCTGCTGAATGCAAGTACAGAGGGTGAGCCTACCGCTGACCTGCTGATCCGCACAAGCAGTCTTCACGGAACCACTGTTGAGGGTGAGATCATCCCCACACTGATCGATGAAATCCCGATGATCGCTGTGATGGCAGCTTTTGCAGAGGGGACTACTGTTATCAGGGATGCACAGGAGCTGAAGGTAAAAGAATCTGACCGTATCGCAGTGGTAACAGAAGGGCTGAAACGCATGGGAGCTGATATTCAGCCGACTGATGACGGAATGATCATCCATGGAGGAAAGCCACTTCATGGTGCCGAGATCAATTCTTATCTTGATCACCGTATTGCCATGTCCTTTGCTGTTGCAGGTACAATTTGTGACGGTACACTTACTATCAAAGATGGGGACTGCGTTAAAATTTCCTATCCGAAATTCTATGAAGATCTGTACTCTCTCGGAAAATAGCAACTGTCATTTATAATTATGCTGCTGTCAACATATCATTTTTTTATGTTTGTTGACAGCAGCATAATTTTTACTGTTCACCTGTAATATCCCGCAAGATGTTTTTTTATCCTGCATATCTTTTGTCTTTCTGTACATACTTTTCATAACAAAGCATAATTTGCAATTCCTATTTACAGTATCTTCATACTCTCTCAGATTGTATTTTTATAGATACTTGAGAAATTTTATCCAAAATAGCCTTTTCTTTTTCCGATAAATCGGTTATAATGTGAATCGTCAGAAGATTGTTATTATTTTAACATTATTCGATTTGTTTTACTATAGCAGGATTTCACACTCTGATGGTCTGGATTAAGATGCATTATTTATAAGGATTGCTATACACACTGATATTATAATTTTCACGGTGAGTATACCATACAGGTATACAGCCAGAGAGGAGCTAACATTTATGAAAATCTTATTTTACGGCACAAAAAACTACGACGAAGAATTTTTCGAGAAGCTTCTTCCTTCCTATCCGGGAATTACAATTAAATTTACCGAAGCAAATATTCACGAAGAAACTGCTTCCCTTGCAAAAGGATATGAGGCAATCTGCGCTTTTGTAAACGCTGATTTGAGCACTCCTGTTATCGAAGAGCTGAATGCTCAGGGTGTAAAACTGATTCTTATGCGCTGCGCAGGATATAACAATGTAGATCTGGAAACTGCTCACAAATTCGGAATGAAGGTTCTGCGTGTTCCGGGATATTCTCCGGAAGCTGTGGCTGAGCATGCAATGGCACTTGCGCTGACCGCAAACCGCCATACACATAAAGCATACATCAAATGCCGCGAAAACAACTTCTCTTTAAGTGGTCTGATGGGACTTAATTTCTATCAGAAAACTGCCGGAATCATTGGTACCGGAAAAATTGGCCAGGCAATGGCAAAAATCTGCAAAGGTTTTGGTATGAGAGTTATCGCTTACGATCTTTTCCCGAATAAGAGCCTGGATTATCTGGAATATGTATCTCTGGATGAGCTTCTGGCAACCAGTGATCTCATCAGTCTTCACTGCCCGCTTACAGAAGAAACCAAACACATCATCAATGAAGAAACTATCGCCAAAATGAAAGATGGTGTAATTCTTGTAAACACTTCCCGCGGCGGCCTGATCAAGACAGAGGACCTAATCTCCGGAATCCGTGATCATAAGTTCTTTGCAGTAGGACTGGATGTTTATGAAGAAGAAACTGATTTCGTATTCGAGGATATGTCCGAGCGTATTCTGCAGAGCTCCATTACCCAGCGCCTGCTCTCCTTCCCGAATGTAGTGATGACTTCTCATCAGGGATTCTTTACAAAAGAAGCACTGACTAACATTGCCGAGACTACTCTCAAAAATGCGAAAGCATTTATGGATGGGAACGAACTGAAGAACGAGGTTCTTTCCTGATAATTACAGAAATATGATCAGGGGGCTGTCGCAATAATAATTCCAGCGACAGCCCCCTTGTGATTATTTTTCAGTTTTCGTTTTAGTTTCTGATTTCGTTGTATCTGCAGAATCTGATGTTTCAGTTTTATCCGCAGATTTTTTTGCAGAAGAATCTGAAGTTTCTGCTTTATCTGTATTTTCCGTTTTATCTGTAGTTTCTGTTGCATCTGTAGTATCTGTAATGTCAGCGGTTTCTTCCTCAGGCTCATCAATCTGTTTCATATCCTCGTCAGAAGTATCTGCATCCATTTCATTCAGCTCTTCTTCTGTCAGCGGTTCAAGATCATCCTGATAAATTTCCTTATTTGTAATATCATCTTCTGACTTCTTCCCACATCCGGCAAGACCGATGGATGCCAAAAGCATTCCTGTAATCATAAAGTATTTTATTTTTTTCATTTTAATCATCCTTTCGTCTGTTCCACATAACACAAATGGTGTTTCATTTTCAGATAATATTTATTCTGCTGTTCTCAATCTGCCTGCCAGATCTTTTATTTCCTGTATGATATCTTCTCTGTCTCTGACCGGCACTTTGTCTGTACGGTTCACATATACAGTCCCCAGACTGTCACAGCTCATCTGACGAAGCAGCATCTCTGCCGTACTTTCCGCTTTTTCTCTGGGTCCGATACTTCCTGCTGTCAGCAGAACTGCTCCTGTTTTCTTCTTAGGAACAGGTTCTTCTTTACGGATATATCTTGCACTGAAATAGGTCTGCAGTCTGCTCATCACAGCAAGAAGCATTCCCGTAACCTCCTCAAAATATACAGGAGATGCCATAATAATATGGTCACATTCTTCAATGTACGAAAGAACCTCCTGCCATTCATCTTTGACTGCGCATCCTGCATGGTCAAAACACCATCTGCAGTCTATACACGGGCGGATATCTGCCCTGTAGGCATTAACCACCTTAAAATCCCCTCCAAGATTTTCCTGCAGAGTCCGGATCATATATGCAGTTTCACCGTTCTTTCGCGGTGAACCGTTGAATATCAATGTTTTCATCTTTATTTTTCCTCATATTCTTTCCTGAGAAGTGCTATCTCACGTACCCATCTCTCATTATCTTTGAATGCTTTCAGAGCATGTTTCATACGCTTTAGAGCGTGTCTGAAAAAGGCTTTCTGCAAGATGTGCGTCACAATTTGTGGGATATTTTGCCCGAATGAGGGCGCCGTAGCGGGCTACGGCAACTGAATTCGGGTGAAATATCCCGCAAAGTGGGGCGTGCAGATTGCGGGAATGATTTTTCAGACACGCTCTAGGATAACACATCTCATTCTTTGTCTGTAATATTTATGTAACCTTTTGTCATGGTATTATAACAAAAATACGGTTTTATGAAAAGACTTATTTCTTGACGATTCTGTGAATTCTCTATATACTTTGAATATATCCTATAGCAATTACGATTTATTTTTTGTTAATTCTGATCATCTGTTCAGATATTTTAACTGCCCGGTCTCTTTAATATTTTTTTAATACTATATCTCTAATCTATTATAAACGAAAGCGAGAACTATACATATGAGCCTACAATCCAACAAGCGAAACCAGACGAAATCTTCTTCTGCACGCAGGAAAGACATCTACAAAAAATCAAAATACTATCAGGAAAAAAGGCAAAAATTGCTGATTGCAACAGGTATCGGTATCTTTGTTCTGGTTTTTATACTTATTCTGGCAGGTATCCGCGGATGCAGCAACTATATAGGTTCCAGACAAGCAGCAGCCAAAAAAACTGTTTCCATGAACGCTTCTAAGGACAACAGCCAGAAAGCATCCTCAGATTCTCAGAACACGGATTCCTCCAATGCTACAGTATCTTCTCCTGTTTCTCTGACACTCAGTGTTGTCGGTGACTGCACTCTTGGCACAGATGAAACTTTTGATTATGATACCAGCTTAAATGCTTATTATGAAAATTACGGTGCAGATTATTTCCTGCAGAATGTAAAAGATATTTTCTCCACAGATGATCTGACTATTGCAAATTTTGAGGGAACACTCACCGATTCTGATGAACGGGAGGATAAAACATTTGCATTTAAAGCACCCGCATCCTATGCCTCTATTCTGACAGGCGGATCTGTAGAAGCCGTAAATACCGCTAACAATCACAGTCATGATTACGGTGAGCAGAGTTTCGATGATACTCTGGCAGCACTGGATGATGCAGGAATCGTTCATTTCGGATATGATGAAACTGCTGTTATGGATGTAAAAGGAATCAAAGTAGGATTAGTCGGTATCTATGAACTGTATGACCATCTTGAGCGCGAGCAGCAGTTAAAAGACAATATTGCAAAAGTAAAGGCAGACGGGGCACAGCTGATCGTAGTGATCTTCCACTGGGGTAATGAAACGGAAACCGTTCCGGACAGCAACCAGACAACACTTGGGCGCATCGCGATCGATGAAGGCGCTGATCTTGTATGCGGACATCATCCGCATGTACTTCAGGGCATAGAAACTTATAAAGGCAGGAATATTGTATACAGCCTCGGAAACTTCTGCTTCGGCGGCAACAGTTCTCCAAGTGATATGGACACCATGATCTACCAGCAGACCTTTACTATTGATGCCAATGGGGTAAAAAAAGACAACGTGACCAATATCATTCCCTGCTCCATTTCTTCTGCTGCCTATGATGGATATAATAATTATCAACCAACTCCGGCAGAAGGTGATGAGACAACAAGAATCCTTGGAAAAATCAATGAGCGGAGTTCCTGGATTTCTACTGCAGAAGGCAGTACTTTTACTGCAAAATATAACAGTAATAATGACTCCCAGAGCAGTTCTGCAGATACAGCTGCTTCAGATAGCGATATCGTTGATATGAACAGTTCAGATTCAGATGACACAGACGCAGAGACATACGACGAATCCTATGATACTGATAATTTGGACGCCGAATAAATAGATCCTTCATTCATCCAAAATCACATCAATACTTCAAAAGAGCTGAAAAATCCAGTTAAGGACTTCTCAGCTCTTTTTTATATTTTTACTATGCTTTTATCAGGCAGATAAAAGCATCCTCTTCGCTACTTGCTCATAACCAGATAATTGATTGATATAATTATTTGGGTGACATTATATGATAATCATAGCATCTCCAAAAGAGAAAAATCTGTACTTTTCCTGCACTGCAGTCTCATAGGCATGCATGATATTCTCCTTGCCTGCCAGCGCAGACACCAACATCACAAGTGTGGATTCCGGCAGGTGGAAGTTTGTAATCAGGGCATCAATCATTTTGAAATGATAGCCCGGATAGATAAAGATCTCTGTCCATCCGCTTCCGGATTTCAGAATTCCATCTTCTCCTGTTGCAGATTCCAGTGTTCTGCAGCTTGTGGTTCCTACTGCTATTACACGTTTACCTGCCTTCTTTGTGTCATTGATCAGCTTTGCCTGATCCTCCTCTACTATGTAGAATTCGGAATGCATATGGTGGCTTTCCACGTCATCTACTTTGACAGGGCGGAAAGTTCCGAGACCTACATGAAGAGTCACATGAGCGATATTGACACCTTTTTCCTTTACTTTTTCAAGAAGCTCTTTAGTAAAGTGCAATCCTGCTGTCGGTGCTGCTGCGGAGCCTTCGTTCTTTGCATAAACTGTCTGATAACGGTTCTTATCTTTCAGTTTATGTGTAATATAAGGCGGCAGAGGCATTTCGCCAAGCTGATCCAGGATTTCTTCAAAGATTCCTTCATAATGGAACTGGATCAGACGGTTTCCCTCGTCCACCACATCAATGATCTCACCTTTTAAAATACCATTTCCAAATGTGATCTTAGCACCCGGGCGTGCCTTCTTTCCGGGTTTTACCAGACACTCCCAGATATCATTCTCTCTTCGCTTCAGAAGCAGGATCTCGATCAGTGCTCCTGTCTCTTCTTTATGTCCGTATAACCGGGCAGGGATTACCTTTGTATCGTTGATGACCAGGCAGTCTCCCTCTTCCATATAATCCAGAACATCTGTGAAATGGCGATGCTCAATGCTGCCATCTTTTAAAGACAGATGCATCAGTCTGGATGAACTTCTGTCCTCCAGAGGATCCTGAGCGATCAGTTCCTGAGGAAGGTCATAATAAAAATCTGATGTTTTCATTTTATCTGCTCCTCTTCTTCCTTCCACTGTTTCCTTAACTGGCGCACATAGTTCCATTCTTTGTTTGTCAGATCAGCTTTCTTAAGAAGATCCGGGCGTCTTTTTGCCGTGCGGTAAATTGACTGCTCTCTGCGCCACTTTTCTATGTTTGCGTGATGACCGGACATAAGAACCTCCGGTACCTTTTTGCCATGCCACTCTTCCGGACGGCTGTACTGCGGATACTCCAGAAGGTTTCCTGCAAAGGATTCTGTCTCACCGGACTCCTGATTGTTCAGTACACCCGGAACCATTCTTGAAATGGAATCCATCATGACCATTGCAGGAAGTTCGCCGCCTGTAAGCACGTAATCTCCGATAGATACGTAATCTGTGACGATTTCCTCCAGAACACGCTCATCAATTCCCTCATAGTGTCCACAAAGGAATACCAGATCCTCTTCCTGCGCCATTTCTCTGGCCATAGCCTGGTTAAATACCTGCCCCTGAGGAGTCAGATATACAACTCTTGGCTTTTTTGCCGTACGGTTTGCAATCGCCTCATAAGCAAGGTAAACCGGTTCTGCCTGCATCAGCATTCCGGCACCGCCGCCATAGGTATAATCATCCACTTTCTGGTGCTTATTGAATGCATAATCACGAATGTTCACTGCCTCCAGTGTGAGGAGACCTTTTGTGATCGCACGTCCGGTAATGCTGGTATTCATGCCATTTTCAATCATCTCCGGAAACAGGGTTAAAACATGAAAATTCATTTATATTAATCCTTTCATCAGATGAATGGTCATTACATTCTTCTCCACATCCACATCAAGGATACATTCCCTGATAGCAGGGAGCAGAATTTCTTCGCCTTTGGCATCCTCTACTACATAGACATCATTAGCGCCTGTTTCCATTACATCTTTCAGAGTTCCAAATTTGCTTCCGTCTTCGAGAACTACATCCATACCGATCAGGTCTGCAATGTAATATTCATCTTCTTCCAGCTCCTGTGCTTCTTCTCTCGGGATCCAGAGTTCTCTTTTTTTATACATCTCTATATCATTAATATTATCAATTCCCCTGAATTTCAGGATTACAAGGTTCTTGAAATACTTAACATTCTCTATTTCAAGCTTTCTTTTCTCTCTGCCTGTGTCAAGCAGAACATATTCCAGATCCAGAAATCTGTCTGCATCTGTGGTAGGATATACTTTTACTTCCCCGCGTATTCCGTGTGTCGTAGTGATCACACCAACTTTTAATAAATCTTCCATCTGCTGACTCCTATAATTTTCATATCATACGTCATTTGCATTCTGCTTTTATGCCTGCTCACAGCGAATGCTGATCCATATTCCAAATCCGCTTAAACCCAAATCAGGAGCCATGGGATGTTCCACAGCTCCTGACCCTTATTTTCATTGCAGAATATCTACAATCACTTTTTTGCTGCTTTTTGAAGAAGCTGCTTTTACCACAGTTCGGATCGCTTTCGCAATTCTTCCCTGCCGTCCGATAACCTTGCCCATGTCAGCAGGTCCGACTTTCAGTTCAACGATGATCGCGTCTTCCTTTTCTGTCTCAGTAACAACTACTTCATCCGGATTTTCAACAAGAGATTTTGCAATTACTTCCACTAATTCTTTCATTACATACCTCCCTGACCCGTCCCCTACGGACGCTGCAGAAATACCTTATCCTGGTATATCTGAATTATTTTTCAATTCCGGCATCTTTGAGGATTTTTGCTACAACATCTGTAGGCTGAGCTCCTGCTGCAAGCCATTTTTTAGCTGCTTCTTCATCAACTGTTACAGCGCTTGGCTCAAGGTTTGGATCGTATGTTCCGATTTCTTCGATACATCTTCCATCACGTTTGCAACGAGAATCTGCAACTACGATTCTATAAAAAGGTGCTTTCTTCTGTCCCATTCTTCTTAATCTGATTTTAACTGCCATTGTTTCTTTTCCTCCATTAAATAAAATATATTGTTTTCTTATGTTATATTACTGTTCAGCTATGAAACAGTAACTTTTATGTCAAAGCGTTATCCGCTTCGCTAACTTCTCAATTACAGTCCGAACGGAAGTTTAAATCCACCACTGCGCTTACCGGCTTTTCCGCCCATAAGACCAGGCATCTGTTTCATCATCTTCTTGCTCTGCTCAAACTGTTTCACCAGACGGTTTACTTCAGAGACATCTACTCCTGCACCTCTGGCAATACGGTTCTTTCTGGAAATGTTCAGTATTGACGGATTACTTCTCTCCTGAGGTGTCATGGAAAGGATAATTGACTTGGTTCTGTCCATGGCTTTCTCATCGATCATTCCCTCAATATCCTTCATCTTACCGCCCATACCTGGAAGCATATTCAGGATACTGCCGATACCGCCCATCTTGTTCATCTGTTCCATACTGGTAAGGTAATCGTTGAAGTCAAAGTCCATTTTCTTTAACTTCTTCTGCATGTCCTGCGCCTGTTCTTTATCGATGGAAGCTTCTGCTTTCTCGATCAGGCTCATGACATCACCCATACCAAGGATTCTGGAAGCCATACGTTCCGGATAGAACTGTTCCAGATCAGAAAGTTTCTCGCCCATACCTACATACAGAATAGGCTTACCGGTTACTGCCTTGATAGAAAGGGCTGCACCGCCTCGGGTATCACCATCCATCTTGGTAAGAATGACACCGTCGATTCCTACTTTATCAGCAAATGTGCTTGCCACATTTACCGCATCCTGTCCGGTCATCGCATCTACAATGAGGATGGTTGCATCTACCTGAATGTTCGCCTTGATATCTGCAAGTTCCTGCATCATATCTTCATCAACATGAAGACGACCGGCTGTATCGATAAGTACGACATTCTGCTGATTTGCCTTCGCATGCTCTATGGCTGCTTTCGCAATATCCACAGGCTTCTGCTTATCTCCCATGGAAAATACTTCCACGCCCTGTTTCTCGCCGTTGACCTGCAGCTGTGTGATAGCCGCCGGACGGTAAACATCGCAGGCTACTAAAAGAGGTTTCTTACCTTTGGATTTCAGCTTGCCTGCAAGCTTCGCAACTGTGGTGGTCTTACCTGCACCCTGCAGACCTGCCATCATGAACACTGTGATCTCATTTCCCGGGCGAAGAGGCAGATCTGTTGTCTCACTTCCCATTAATTTCACAAGTTCATCATTAACAATCTTGATCACCATCTGACCCGGATTCAGACCGCTCATAACGTCCTGTCCGATTGCCTGCTCCTGTACAGATTTAGTAAACTGCTTCACAACCTTAAAGTTTACGTCTGCCTCTAACAGAGCCATCTTTACTTCCTTAAGGGCAAGCTTAACGTCCTCCTCTGTCAGGCGGCCCTTGCTTCGCAACTTCTTAAATACATTCTGCAGTTTATCTGTCAAGCTTTCAAATGCCATATGTTATAACTCCTCTAAAATCTCATTGGAAATATTTACAATTTCATCGGAATGATATTCCCGGGCAAGTACACGAATCTGCTTTACCTGTGCCCGTATATTCAGGAATTTCTCTACAAGATGAAGCTTCTGTTCATACTCTTCAAGGGTCTTGTTGCATCTCTTGATCATATCATGCACACCCTGTCTGCTGATGCCCAGATCCTCTGCGACTTCACTCAGCGAGTAATCCTCCAGCACCACGCTCTCATAAACCTGCTGCTGTCTCTCTGTCAGAAGTTCTCCATAAAAATCATATAAATAACCTTGCTCTACAAACTTCTCCATCTGTAATCACCTTGACTATATTAACCTATTTCCAATGTGCTGTCAAGCATTTTCTCTTGACAGCACAAATTTATTTTTTCCGATACACTTCTTAAAAATCTCGGCAAAAAAGCCCCGGCATCCATATACTGAACACCAGGGCTCCCATTTCATTTATTTACATGGCAGATGCTACTCTGAGACAATCACAAACTTGGGCGGATCACCTTTGGTCTGCATCCTGCATCTTCAAGAGCTTTAACAATCTCATTCTTATGATCTGTGCCAAAAGCCTCCAGTGTGATCTTAAGTTCCACTGCCGCATTTCTGTTCGTGCTTACAAACTGGTTATGATCCAGCTTGATAACATTGCCCTGCGCCCTGGCGATCACGCTTGCCACACGTACCAGTTCACCCGGCTTATCCGGAATGAGCACAGATACTGTGAAGATTCTGTCTCTCTGGATCAGACCATGCTGAACAACAGAAGACATGGTAATAACATCCATGTTTCCACCGCTTAAGATAGAAACAATCTTCTTTCCCTTCACATCCAGATGACGAAGCGCTGCCACTGTCAGAAGACCGGAATTCTCTACGATCATCTTATGGTTCTCAACCATGTCAAGGAAAGCAACGATCAGTTCATCATCCTCGATAGTGATGATATCGTCCAGATTCTTCTGGATATACGGGAAGATTTTCTTTCCGGGTGTCTGTACGGCAGTACCGTCAGCAATCGTATTTACGTGCGGAAGAGTCACAACCTCACCCTTCTTCAGAGAAGCCTTCATGCAGGCAGCCCCTGCCGGTTCCACACCAATGACTTTGATATGTGGATTTAACAGCTTCGCAAGTGTGGAAACACCTGTTGCAAGTCCGCCTCCACCGATCGGAACCAGAATATAATCAACAAGCGGAAGCTCCTGAACGATCTCCATTGCAATGGTACCCTGTCCTGTGGCAACTGCCGGATCATCGAAAGGATGGATAAAGGTATATCCCTCTTTCTCAGCAAGTTCCAGTGCATGTGCACATGCCTCATCATATACATCACCATGCAGGATAACCTCTGCACCGTAACTCTTTGTTCTCTCAACCTTGATCAGCGGAGTTGTAGTGGGCATAACGATCACTGCCTTCACACCATATTTATGCGCAGCATAGGCAACACCCTGTGCATGATTTCCGGCAGATGCTGTGATCAGACCTTTATTTCTCTCTTCATCGGAAAGAGTGCTGATCTTATAATAAGCACCACGAACCTTATATGCACCTGTACGCTGCATATTCTCCGGTTTTAAATAAACCTTATTTCCTGTAAGTTCACTGAAATAGCTGCTCTTGATCAGCTTTGTTTCCTGTGTGACCTGTTTTACGATCTCTGATGCCTGTTCAAAACTCTCTAAAGTAAGCATTGTTTTTTCCTCCATTTTGTCCTAAATGTACTCCCAGAATCTTTTTGTACTTGATTTGACTCCGAAAGTACATCCTAATCTTAAGCGTCCGGGTTTTCTTTATGGTCTACATCAAACAACGCATTTACAAATGCATCTGCATCGAATTTCTGAAGATCGTCAATACTTTCTCCTACGCCAATGTACTTCACCGGAATATCCAGTTCAGACTGGATGGCAACTGCAATACCTCCCTTGGCAGTTCCGTCCAGCTTGGTAAGGATAATACCGCTGACATTTGCGACCTCCGCAAATTGTCTCGCCTGTGCAAGGGCATTCTGTCCGGTGGTACCATCCAGCACTACCAGTGTCTCCAGATATGCATCCGGATACTCCCTCTCCAGGATCCTGTAAATCTTGCGGAGTTCTTCCATAAGGTTCTTTTTATTATGAAGACGTCCTGCTGTATCGCAGAGAAGTACGTCTGCATTTCTTGCTTTGGCTGCAGCCACCGCATCATAGATAACAGATGCAGGATCTGCTCCCGCCTGTCCGCCGATGATCTCCACACCTGCACGGTTCGCCCACTCAGTAAGCTGCTCTCCTGCTGCTGCGCGGAAAGTATCGGCTGCTGCAAGGATAACCTTCTTGCCCTGGTCTTTTAATTTTCCTGCAAGCTTTCCTACTGAAGTGGTTTTTCCGACACCATTGACACCGATCACCAAAACTACGGATCTGCGGTTCTCAAATTCATACTCTGTGCTGTCCACACGCATCTGATCCTTGATCTCATTGATCAGAAGCTGTTTACATTCCATCGGTTCCTTAATATGACGTTCGGAAACCTCTTTCTTTAAATTCTCAATAATAGAAGTGGTCGCATTGATCCCGATATCACCCATGATCAGAATCTCTTCCAGCTCTTCATAAAAATCTTCATCAATACTGGAAAAACCACTGAAAATACTGTCAAATCCGGCTACGATATTGTCTCTGGTCTTTGCCAGTCCACTGACTAATCGTTTAAAAAAACCTTTCTTTTCTTCTGCCATGTGAAACTCCTCCTGTTACTGGGTAAGCTGATTCTCCACCAGATCGACGGAAACCAGTGTGGATACCCCTTTTTCCTGCATGGTAATACCATAAAGCCGGTCTGCGGCGTTCATAGTTCCACGTCTATGGGTTATTATAATAAATTGTGTGTTTTTCGTCAACTTCTGTAAATATCCGGCAAATCGCCCAACATTGGAATCGTCCAGCGCTGCCTCGATCTCATCCAGCAGACAGAACGGTGACGGCTTCAGATTCTGGATCGCGAAAAGAAGTGCGATAGCTGTCAGAGCTTTTTCCCCGCCGGAAAGCTGCATCAGTATTCTGCAGTTTCTTTCCCGGCGGCTGGGAAATGATCTTAATTCCTGCCTCCAGGATATCTGCCTCTTCATCCAGCTCCAGAGTTCCTTTTCCGCCTCCGAACAATTCCTTAAATGCCTTGTCAAATTCCTTCTGGATCTCGCCGAATTTCTCAGAAAACTGTTTCCGCATTCCCTCATCCAGCTCCTGAATGATCTGTTCCAGAGTTTTCTCCGCTGTGACCAGATCCTCATACTGGCCGGACAGAAAGGTGTGTCTTTCCAGAAGTTCCTTATAATCCTCAATAGCATTTACATTTACAGGTCCCAGCTTTCTGATATCATCTTTAATCTGAGCTGCCTGTCGCTTCATCTGCGAAAGATCAGTAAGTTCCTCTTTTCTGTAGGAAACAGCATTATTGGGAGTGATCTCATACTCGGACCACATATAGGCAATCCGCTCTTCCCTGTTCTCCTCCAGCTTGTCCATCTGTCCCTGCAGACGGTAACATTCCTTATCCAGAAGTCCGATCTGACCGGACAGATAATCTCTTTTCTCAAAAAAATCTTTATGCTGAGAAGTTCTGCTCTCTTTCTCCTTCTGCAGATTTTTCAGCTGCATCTGTGCCTGTTCTTCATGAAGGACAGACTCTTCCGACTCTTTTTTCAGCTGGGTAATCATCTCCTGCTTCTTTTCCATCTCTTCACTGCTGTGAGCAGAGAGACTGATAAATATCCTCTTTCTCAGTCATAAAAGCTGTGATTTCTGCTTTCAGACGGCTCAGGTTTTCCTGGTCAAATTTCTCTTTCTGTTCAAGAGCGGATGACTGAAGACGGATTTCTTCTAACTCCCGGGTGATTTTCTTCTCTTCTTCTTTCCATTCATCCAGTTCTGACTGCTTTGCCTCAATAAAACTCTCCAGTTCTTTCTCATCCTGCTTTGAATTCTCCAGTTCCCTGGCAATCCGGTCATGATCCTGCCGGATTTCCATGACCTGGCGTTTGATCTCTGCCTGATCTCTGTTGATCTGAGCATATCCGCTTCGGATCTCCTCAGCTTTCTTTTCCTGCTGTTTGATATTCATTCTGGCAGTATTCTGTTCTATATATTTCTGACGGAGTTTTTCCTGAAATCCTGCAATGGCATCACGAAGCCTGTTTCTCTGATTTTTATTTTCCTCAACAGCATTCTGCATTTCGGTCAGATTCTGCTTCAGCTGACTTACTTTTGTTTCCAGTTCCTCTATTTCACGCCGTCTTCCAAGCAGATTGCTGTTGTTTCTGAAGGCACCGCCGGTCATGGAACCTCCCGGGTTTAAGGATTCACCCTCTGTTGTGACCATTCTCAGACTGTGTCTGTATTTTTTTCCTATTGCAATGGCATGATCAATGTTATCAATTACCAGCACTCTTCCAAGAAGGAATTTCGTGATCTGCTGATACTGAGAAGCTACGGACACCAGTTCGCTGGCAATCCCCACAACGCCCGGCTCTTTCAGTGCTTCTTTCGGTGTAAACTCACCTCTGGGACTTATGCTGCTCATGGGAAGAAAGGTCGCACGTCCATAACGATTCTTTTTCAGAAATTCGATCATGGTTTTGGCAGTCTGCTCATTATCTGTAACAATATTCTGAATGCTCCCACCAAGAGCTGTCTCGATAGCGATCTCATAATCTTTGTTTACCTGGATCAGATCTGCGACAACACCTTGGATTCCCGGAACACGTTCTTTTTGTTCCATAACTCTCCGGATACTGTTTCCGTATCCATCATAGCGCTCCGCGATATTTCTGAGAGAATCCAGCCGGGATGCCTCTCTGTGATAGGCTGTCTGTTCTGCTTCCAGCTTTGTGTTCTGTTCCTTCAGCTTTTCCTGAATCTTCATCACACTCAGATTCAGATGTTCACATTCCTCATTGGCATTTTCAATCTGGGATGTAATCTCATCATACTGTTTCCGGGCTGTAGTCAGAATGGTCTGCTGTTCTTCCTCTTCACTCTTCAGTCTGAGAATACGCTGGCTGATCTCTGCCTTACGGATTTCTGCCTGTTCCATCATTGCATCAAATCTCTGGGCTTTACCCTTGACATTGGCGCGGCTGTTCAGAATTTCAATGATCTCATTTTTGCCATTCTCCACTTCGAGAGTACAGGCTTCCATATTCTCCTGCGCTGTCCTTAATTTCTCTTCTTCCTCAGAAAGTTTCTTACGGACAGCCTTTAACTGTGCATAAATATCCGTTTTTTCTTCTTCAAGTTTCTTCTTTGAATCTGTTCTTACTGAAAGTTCAGCCTCAATAGTCTGGATACGTCCCTTATAATGCTCTTCATTCTGTGCCCCTGCCAGTATCTGCTCATTTAATACATTGATCTGGCCTTCCAGCTGTTGTTTACGGATTGCCTGCTCCTGACCGGAAATGCGAAGTGCATCCATTTTGGAATTTAAATCTTCCAGTTCCTGTTCCAGACGTTCATATTCCACCTTGGTCCGGTCATAGGAACTCTGGGTATCCTTCAGCTGATTCTGCGCAATTATGTTCTTCTCTTCCAGTTCCTTGAGTTCTTTGGCTGCAGCAGCATACTCCATCAGGAACATATTCACATCCAGTTCCTTAAGCGTCTCTCTTTTGGAAAGATAAACTCTTGCTGTCTCTGACTGTTTCTCCAGTGGTTCCAGCTGTCTGGTAAGCTCCGAGAGGATATCTGTCACTCTGACCAGGTTCTGGCGTTCTTCCTCCAGTTTTTTGATCGTGGTATTCTTTCTTCTCTTAAATTTAACAATACCTGCTGCCTCATCAAAAAGCTCTCTTCTCTCTTCCGGTTTACCGCTTAGGATCCTGTCGATCTGTCCCTGTCCGATAATGGAATATCCTTCTTTACCGATACCTGTATCATAAAACATCTCATTGATATCTTTCAGTCTGCAGGCACTTCCGTTGATCTTATATTCACTCTCTCCTGAACGGTAAAGCCTTCTGGTAACCGTAACCTCGTTAAAATCAACCGGAAGCTTATGGTCTGAATTATCCAGTGTGATCGCCACCGATGCATAACCCAGGGGTTTTCTTGTCTCTGTACCGGGAGAAAATAACATCCTGCATATTTCCTCCTCGCAGAGATCTGGCACTCTGTTCACCCAGCACCCATCTCACCGCATCACCGACATTGCTCTTTCCACTTCCGTTCGGACCTACAATACCGGTGATCCCGTTATGAAATTCAAAATTGATCTTCTGGGCGAAAGACTTAAATCCCTGTACCTCTATATTCTTTAAATACATAATTCTCCTGTTTATTTTCTGAGTACACGAATCGCCTGGTATGCTGCGGCCTGTTCTGCTGCTTTCTTTGTATGACCGCTTCCCTGTCCCATCACTTTTCCGTTTACTCTTGCCTCCACAGTAAAGTTTTTGTTATGATCCGGGCCTTCTTCTTTTGTCAGAATATATTCCACCGGCTGTGTTCCGTTTTCCTGCACGATTTCCTGCAGGATGGTCTTGCTATCATAAAAGAGCTGTTTATGTTCAATATCATTCAGGATAAAATTCAGCACAAACTCCTTTGCATTAGCAAAACCACCATCC
>NZ_JBWJVP010000170.1:0-5943 GCF_056339915.1 Blautia sp. ZXY-1-B12
GATCCCTGGAGTTATCTTTGGATCGGAGTAGGCGGCACCAATGCAGGAAAATATATTCGAGATATCGGATTAAACAGCGAGCAGTTGATCTTCCGTTCGGAAAGTGGAGAAGAGTTAAAGAAAATTGTGCTGGATATTCTGAAACATACAGAAAGTACTACTTCAAATCTGTATTATCTGCAGGGCCGATTATATGATTTCTTTTCAGTTCTTACAAAAGATGTAGTGATTGACACTTATCTGGGTAATTCAAGAGAAAAGAAATATGGAAGAGAAAACGGATATGGAGAATATATCAAAGAAGCCATGGCATTTATAAAAAATGAATATGCCTGTGGAATCGGAGTACAGGAACTGGCAGAGCATTTGAATGTTAACCGCAGTTATCTGTACACAATCTTCATGAATGAACTTCATATTTCACCAAAGGACTTTCTGCAGAAATACCGTATTACAAGGGCAAGAGAATTGCTGGTTCTTACGGAACTGTCTGTAGAATCAATTGGAAAATCCTGTGGCTATGGAAATGCAGAACGATTTGCCAGGGCATTCAAACATGAAACAGGACTGACACCAACTCAGTTTCGCAGGCAGGACAGAAGTAAAAACCGAAGAAACCTGGAAGTGTCAGAGGATGGGCTGGAAAAGCTGATCAACAGTTAACATTTTGAAGGTTCAGACAAACATAATGCCATAACGCCTCAGGATAACTTTCTCTATAATAATGTATATGATATCAGCACAGCCGCGGAGCAATCCGTGATATCAAGTTAGGGTCAAAAAAACTTTTGCCCCTAACTTCATGTATATTGAATTTATTATAGAAAGGGGACAGTTATGAGTATTATTTTTCACGAAAGTTCAAAGACATTCCATTTATACAACAATAACATCAGTTATATTATGACCGTACTTTCAAATGGACATCTTGGAAATCTCTATTTTGGGAAAAGAATCCATGACAGAGAAGATTTTTCATATCTTCTTGAGATGAAGCAGCGACCAATGACAGCCTGTGTTTATGAGGGAAACCGCAAATTTTCGCTGGAGCATCTGAAACTGGAATATCCGGTGTATGGTAGTTCTGATTACCGTTATCCGGCAGTGGAGATCCTTCAGGAAAACGGCAGCAGGATTTCTGATTTTACTTATGTAAGTTATACAATTGCAGCTGGAAAACCAAAACTTCAGGGGCTTCCGGCTACATATACTGAGAAAGACGAAGAAGCCCAGACCTTATGTGTAAAATTGAAAGATGAAGTAACAGGAATGGTATTGGAATTGCTTTATACTATTTTTACACAGAGGGGAATCATCACCAGAAGTGCCAGATTTACAAACGAGGGTACATCATCAGTACATCTGTTAAATGCAATGAGCCTCAGTCTTGATCTGCCGGACAAGGATTATGTGTGGATGCAGTTTTCAGGTGCATGGTCCAGAGAACGTCATGTGAAAGAACGCAGATTAGAGCAGGGAATCCAGTCTGTGGGAAGCATCAGAGGAAATTCTTCCCATGAACATAATCCCTTTATTGTGCTCCGACGTCCGTCGGCAACAGAAAATGCAGGAGAAGTGATGGGATTCAGCCTGATCTACAGCGGAAATCACAGAATGCAGGCAGAGGTGGATACTCATGATACAACCCGTATCACTGTGGGAATCAATCCGCAGAATTTTGACTGGAAGCTGGACTGTGGTGAGAGCTTTCAGACTCCGGAAGCAGTAGTAGTATTTTCTGATAAGGGTCTGAATGGAATGAGCCAGACCTTCCATAAATTATATCAGAAGAGACTGGCAAGAGGTTACTGGAGAGACCGTCCCAGGCCAATCCTGAACAATAACTGGGAAGCTACTTATTTTGATTTTACAGAGGACCGTCTGGTGGAAATTGCTGCAAAGGCAAAGGAATGCGGTGTTGAATTATTTGTGCTGGATGACGGATGGTTCGGTGCACGAAGCAACGATTATGCAGGACTTGGTGACTGGGTGGCAAACAGAGAGCGTCTTCCGCAGGGAATCAAGGGAATCGCAGACAGGATTGAAGAGATGGGTATGAAATTTGGTCTGTGGTTTGAGCCGGAGATGGTGAATAAGGATTCCGACCTTTACCGTGCACATCCGGACTGGATTCTGGCAGACACCCCAGAGGCATTCCTGTCATGGCAGAAATCAGTATGTGCTGGACTTCTCCAGAAAAGAAGTGGTGGACTGTATTTATGAGATGATGTACAAAATCCTCTCAGAAGCAAAGGTTTCCTACATCAAATGGGATATGAACAGAAGTATTACGGAATGTTACTCAGCTGCACTTCCAGCAGACCGTCAGGGAGAAGTGTTCCACAGATATATTCTCGGAGTTTATGATCTGTATGAGCGGTTAAATACTGCATTTCCGCAGATTCTCTTTGAGTCCTGCGCAAGCGGTGGCGGACGTTTTGATCCGGGAATCCTTTATTATGCGCCACAGGGATGGACCAGTGATGATACAGATGCGGCAGAGCGTGTGAAAATCCAGTACGGCACAAGCATGTGTTATCCGGTAAGCTCCATGGGAAGTCATGTTTCTGTAGTACCAAACCATCAGTTAAACCGCAAAACTCCGTTACATACAAGAGCAAATGTAGCTTATTTTGGAACTTTCGGATATGAGCTGGATCTGAATAAACTGTCTGATGAGGAAATCAGTGAAGTAAAACAGCAGATTACCTTTATGAAAGAATACAGAGAACTGATCCAGTTTGGAACTTTTTACAGACTGAAGAGTCCTTTTGAGGGCAATGAAACTGTGTGGATGACAGTCAGCGAGGACAAAAAAACAGCGCTGGTATTCTGGTACAGGGAAAGAAATGTAGTAAACGCAGATTTTACCAGAGTGCGGCTTCAGGGACTGGATCCGGATCTTATCTACAGAAATGAGTATAATGAAACAGAAAACTACGGGGATGAGCTGATGAATCTGGGACTGCTCACCACAGACTGTACAGCAGGTGAACCTACAAGTGAAGACGAACCATGCACAGACTATGAGTCCAGAATTTATGTTTTAACTGCAAAATAATAACCGAATCAGGTAAGCTCCTTATGGAGGTTGCGAAAAGCAATAGACAGAAATAAAAAATCAACAAAAAGCAGGCAGAACGATCACACGGGATCGTCTACCTGCTTTTCGTTAAATTTATCCATCATTTCTTTATGGGTCTTATAATTCTTCGGACTCATTCCAAACTTCTTCTTAAAAGCCTTGGAAAAAACAAGCTGGTCTTCATAGCCCACATTATTAGCAATCTCTTTAACAGACAGACTGGTGCTGACCAGAAGACTGGCTGCTTTATGCATCTTATAATCAATGAGGAAGGTCTGTGCGGACATTCCAAGCTCTTTCTGAAAGGAACTGTTCAGATAGGCACGGCTGATTCCGATATTATCTGCAATATCAGAAATCCCGATTCCCTTTTGATACATATCTTTAATATATTCAATGGCAAGCTCCACGTAGACACTGGTGCTGTAGGCATATTTGGCATTTTTTTTGTTCTGTGCAGACTGCTTTTCATGAAAGCCGGCAAGCTCGGCTAACAACAGGATCAGATAAGCCTGGCGCCTCAGGTCATTGGCTTTGGAAAGCTGCTTATGATTCAGCATATAATCGATGTGTTTCAGGATTATTTTCTGATCCGGTGCAGGAAGTACTAATTGATTTTTGGAAAATCCACATTCTTTTACCATTGAGTGAGCTCGGATTCCGCGAAAACCAATCCAGGCATAAGTCCAGGGATTGGTTTCATCAGCACCGTATGTGACTGGTTCATTTGGATAAATTACAAACATCTGTCCGGGAGTAAGGCTCCAGGTCTGACCTCCGGCAGAATAGAATCCGGTACCGTCCAGCACAAAATGGATGATGAACTCATCTCTTGGCATGGAACAGATATGTCCGGGCGGGCAGTGTTCTTTGCCCGTATGGATCAGACTGATATCAAGGGAGCCTTCTTTCAGATTTTCAAGACAGCGGAAAGTAGCGCTGTCCGTATATTTTACATTTGGCATTTGGGTAATTCCTTTTTCTATTTTCTTTGATTGCAGATATTGTTGATATAAAGACATAAGGACTGATATCCTGCAAATACGCATAAATTCAAGTCGTTGTTGACATTTTACCATAAATTCAGCGGTTTTTCCATAACGATTATGACATAAATTCATTTCATTAGTCCATTTAAAAAAATAGACAAAAACGTATAATAAGAATCACAAGGAACACGTCGAAACGACGAATAAAGGAGGATGTATATGAGAAAAAACATGAAAAAACTCACAGTCGCAACAGTGATCGGTGCTATGACAGTTACTGCACTTGCACCAGTAGGCGCACAGGCGAAAGACAAAACTCTGACAGTTGCAATCTGGGATAACGGACAGAAAGCCGGACTTCAGGAAATTATGGATGAGTTTACAAAAGAGACCGGAATCAAAACTGAACTTCAGGTAGTAGAGTGGAGCAGCTACTGGACACTTCTTGAAGCAGGTGCATCAGGCGGAGACATGCCGGACGTATTCTGGATGCATTCCAATGAAGCTGTAAGATATATGTCCAATGATATCTTACTTGATCTGACAGACAAGATTGCAGACAGCGACAAATTGGAAATGGACAAATTCCCGGAAGATATCAAAGAAATGTATCAGTGGGACGGAAAAACATACGCAGTACCGAAGGACATCGATACAATTGCTATGTGGTACAACAAAGATATGTTTGATGAAGCAGGAATCGACTATCCGGACGGAAGCTGGACATGGGATGAATTCTATGATATTGCAGAGAAACTTACAAAAGAAGACGGAAGCCAGTACGGTTTTGCAGCAAACCCGTCTAACGAGCAGGATACATGGATGAATATTGTTTACTCCATGGGCGGACGTGTACTGACAGATGACAACAAATCCGGTTTTGATGATCCAAACACTATCAAAGCAATGGAATTCGTTGACAAATGCGTTAAAAATGTAATGCCTCCTGCATCTACAATGTCCGAAACAGGTACAGACGTACTCTTCGGATCTGGCAAGGTAGCTATGATTTCTCAGGGATCCTGGATGGTATCTGCTTTCAAAGACAACGATTATATCAAAGAACACTGTGATGTGGCAAGACTTCCGAAAGATGCTGAAACAGGAGAGAGCGTATCTCTTTACAATGGTCTTGGATGGGCAGCATCTGCAAACACAGATATGCCGGACGAAGCTTTCCAGCTTATTGAGTGGTTCGGTTCCAAAGATATGCAGAAGAAACAGGCTGATCTTGGTGTAACAATGGCAGCTTACGAAGGAATGTCCGATGGATGGGTTAACAGTGTTGATTGCTTTAACTTACAGCCATACATGGATGCAATGGACAATATCGTATTCAGACCACACACAAATGCAACACTTGCATGGTGGAACCCAATGTGCGAAGAACTGAAGAAACCATGGAATGATGAGGAAAGCATGGATGATGCATGCAAGAATATCGTTACTATTATGAACGATGCCATCGCAGAAGAGTCCTATTAATTAATGTTTAACAAAACCATTCATAAAAAATAAGAAACGGAAAAGCTGCCGCAGAAAAGATTCCGATCATGTGATAACCACAGGAGTCACAAAGGGTATGCTCATATGCGGCAGTTTTCCATTCAAATCAGCAACAAAATTCTATGATAAGAAGGAGTGAGAGCCGTGGCAAATCCAAAAAAAGGTACCAGTCAGGCGCGGAATGAATTCATCTGGGGATGGGCGTTCATTCTTCCTACAATGCTTGGTCTGATCATCTTAAATATCTATCCGATTTTTAAGACCATTTATGAGAGCTTTTTCAAGACCGGAGATTTCGGTAAGGGAAATATCTTCATTGGTTTTGACAACTATGTAAAGCTGTTCCATGATGCGGAAGTATGG
>NZ_JBWJVP010000171.1:0-8596 GCF_056339915.1 Blautia sp. ZXY-1-B12
CATCGGACAGGATCTTTTGGATGAAAATAGAATAGAAGCAGATATGAAATCAAGCGAATCCACCAAATGATTCAGAGAGCAGATTCGATTCAGGTAAATCTGTTTTTCTTATTTTAAAGAGCAAGCGTAAGTTCGTTCTTGCACTTTCATCTCGGAAATTGAATTACCGAGGATCCCCAATTGTCATTCTAAATGACATTGGGGACTACCGGAGTTAATATTACCTGCCATTACTGGCACCGTCATTATAGCAGCCACCATCATTCCTAGAACCAATTCCGGGAAGCAGTTTCTTGTATTTCATTGTACATATACCTGAAAAATATTTGGAGGTAATATGACGAAAAGCAAATGGGTCGTATTTTATCTGTCCAGGGTAACATCCCTTGACTCATACATCTGTTTGGCTGCTTCATAATCCTGTTCCATTTTCTCCGCAAACTCCGGCATTTCGTCTTTCATGTAGGACATGACCTGGTTCCGGTAGGTGTTCTCCTCAACGATTTCTTTTAATTTTTCCACCTTGTGTAAGTCCTGCAGCGTCTTTTTACTTTTTTCTTCTAACTTCAGGTATTTTGTATTCATTTCTCCGCAGAGCCTGTCCATCTCTACGTATTTTTTCTCCAGCTTTCCAACCTGATCGGAGAGTTCCTGATTTTTGCGTCTTAATTTTATTTCCTCCTCCTTGAACTCAGCCCTCTGGGAGGAAACGATGTTAATGGCTGCTTTCTTGGCCCGTTCGTTCTGCTCGTCTAACTCCTGGCGCATTTTTGTTTCCTTGTTCAGCATCTCGCGGAGGGAAGCGGCACGTTCCTCCTGGATCAGGGGACAGGATCCTCTCCCGGAAGGAGTTGGCAGACTCACCCTGTTCAGGACGTGGAATGTCCATGGTCTGGTTTAGCTTGGTATAAAACTTTTTGATGTCCTGGTGTTTTGCAGAGGAACGCTCGATTCCTCTTTTCAGTCCATGTTCCTGCATGGCCTTTGCGTAGGAATCCTGCAGACGGCGCAGGGCAGCGGCACCGTCAGTAAACCGGGAGGCACAGATCCTGCCTTCTTCATTTACGGGGACTACGAGAGAGTGGCAGTGGACATTTCCGTACTCGTCCCCATGGTACATGACGCTCAATACGCAGTTCCCGTTCTCAGGAGTCAGGTTGAACGTGTCTTTTAACCATTTCACATTGTCCTCCTGCCATTTCTCTACATCTACCTTTCCGGCATCCTCGTGGGAGAAGGTAGTGACGATCTCGTATGCCAGGACTGCATTACTCCGCAGCTTGTGGTCTTTGTAATACTCTAAAGACTCCATTTTCTGTTTGAACGCCTCATTGTAGTCGACCGGGTTTCCGTCTTTTCCTATAAGAGGGATAAGCTCCCTGTTCATCCCGGACAGTTCCGGGACTGCATTGGGGACAGTGATCTCCCTGTAATTGTGTTTGTATTTGGCCGCCATAACATTCAATGACTTAATCTTTTTTATATCCATAAAACAGTATCCCATAACGTTTTACTCCTTTTTTTCTTTAATATGAATAGAAAGAGCAGGAATGAAAATCCGTATATACTTACGGGATTTTTTAAATGAAAAAGTTTTCAGAAAACAGGCTTAATAATCTGCTGTTCGGATGAAATTAGATAAAAATGCCGTTTTCGGGCAGGAAGCAGGCTAAAAAATAATCTTTAGGGGAGTCTGAGGAAGGGTTTTAAGGGTAAATTCCGTATATACTTACGGAATATAGAATTTTGGAGAAAAAATGGCGTTTTAGAACAAAATAGGCTAAAAACAGGAAAAAAAGCAGATTCCGTATATACTTACGGATTTATTTTGGGTGTTTTGAGGTGTTTTGGTTGGAAAACAGGAGGATTTTTGGGAAAAATCAAATTCCGTAATAAGTGTACGGAAACTAGACTTTGTTATTCTGCGGAAAAATACTGTGTGACAATTTAATTATGTCTTAGAAAGATTTATGGTAGTCATGCTCTCCGCGGATATGCCTCGGATAAGCAAAAGACAGGATTGTTGTAATAAGTCTTTGAAATCATGGGACTATACCTTGGTGAGTTAAAGATAGAACAGGATTGTGTTATTTTGACCATACGTTTAATAGAAATCCCTTCCGCGGACATGCTGCGGATAATAAAAATGGTGGGAAATAGAGGAAATCCGGTAGTTTGAAGCCCTCCGCGGATATGCCTCGGAGAGATATGGAAAGTTGATCCAGTGTGTAGAAAAGAAACCCTGCTAAAGTTCCTCTTCCGCGGAAAAGCCGTGGATATAAGAAAACCTTATTAAAATGCGATTATCTGAAGAAAAGCCAGGGAAAGATGTGTGAAAGGCTGGTTGAAAGCGAAAAGGATCGTGAAAAAACCTCCGCGGAAAAGCCTTGGAGAAGCTGCGGAGAGTAATACTGCCAAGTTATGATAAAAAGAATCAGTGTCATGTAAAGGTGTGATAAAAACAGAGAGAAAGATACCATGTTAAGGTGGGTAGAAATACTCCGCGGAGAAGCCCTGGGGAAGTGTCACATTAAGGTGGAATAATATGGAAGCAGATGGAGAGTAAAGGTTACAAGTAAAGGTGGGTGTAAAAAAGGCCCTCCGCGGAGCAGGTGCCAGCGTGAGATGTGATGAAAAAGTGCCAGATAAAGGTGGGGACAGATGCAGCAGTAAAGCCACAGATAAAGGTGGGGTATCCGCGGAAAAGCAGGGTTCCATGTTAAGCTGTAACTAAAGAAGATAAAAAGTAACAGGTTAAGGTGTAACAGGGAAGCAGGGGTATTGATCCGCGGAGATGCAATATAAGTTCCACATTAAGGTGTGATAGAAAACGCAATAGTGGTGACATATAAAGGTGTGATGATATCCGCAGCCCGGATAGAGTTATAGTGCCAGATAAAGGTGGAATGTGTAGCAGGGAAGCTGGGGATATTGATCCGCGGATATGTAATAAAAGTTCCATATTAAGGTGTGGTAGAAAACGCTATAATGGTACCAGATTAAGTTGTGATGATATCCAAAGCCCCGATAGAGTTATAGTGTCAGATAAAGGTGGAATGTTTATCCGCGGAGAGAGAGGAAGGCGTGGGATTGATAAATGTCCCTACTGTTGTGGGTAATGTCATGTTAAGGTGGGAGAGTATAGTGTTGTGGTGGTTCTATCCGCGGATGGGATTGGGGAATGAGAGTGCCAGGTTTGGATACTGAGATGCTGGCAGCAGGAGCGGATGGATTGGGTGAGGTTTCCGCAGATGTATGGTGGATCTTGATGAGTGTATATGAAAGGCAGTCTACTGCGGATAGAGCGATTGGTATCATAAGGTGGGGTGAGAACTAGAGTGTTGATGAGTCTTTCCGCGGAGCTGTATTGTAAAGTTACTCATTAATGTGGAGTGAAAAGCTTGAAGTCCAGTGTTAGGGAATATATAATGGATTTGGACAAAAGTGTGTCGTCTGCGAAAGAATTTACGATGAAGAACAAAGCTCCTTGAAAGCCCTTTTTCAAAATCTATCGATTATGGTATGCAGACCTCTTATTTGAGGCTAAATTCTACTTCGTCAGTGAACATCTTCCAGATGATTCTGACAAGCTTGTCGGCACAGTACCAAAGGGCATTGTAATGGGTTCGGCTTTCAGTTCTCTTGGTATCGGAGACTGAAGCGTTAAGGTGGAAGCATTATCAGCGGAGAGTTCCGAAACAAATCATTTCCCAGCAAGGTTGTAAAGATGATTGAAGTTTTTTTTAAAGAGAAAGGCTTTGTGATTCTTGAACTGAATGGGGAAAGCGCCCATAACCATATTCTGTATGAGGCAGATTCTTCACTGTCCCCCCGGGACACTTGCCAACGTAGTCAGAATCAAGACCCGCAGGTTTGCAGGGAAGGAACTTGGGATACCCTTTTAAAGGAGTATTACTGGAAACCATTGTTATGGAGCGAAAACTATTTTGTGACAACAGTGAGCGAAAACAGTCTGGACAATGTCCGGACTTATATCAAAACCAATAGAAAAGCTTACTCTTAATGATTAGGAAGTGGGATTTCCCACATAAATGCTTGCATAGGAGGTGTTGATAATGGAAGCAATGAAAGATTATGTTGCTCATCTGGATAACAAAAAAAGAATTACACTCAGAGGAGCTGCTTATCAGTATTACAATGTAAAAGAATACGGAAATGGCTGCATTATTCTGGAACCTCGGGAACTGGTAGTACCAGAGAGCATTTCAGCTAAAACTCTGGCAGATATGGATCGTGCAGTAAGTAACTTTAAAAGAGGCGATGTTTCCACGGCTATTGACCTGTCAGATTTTTAAAAGTAATACAAATATCGGACTGGAACCGCATCCGGAAGATAAGAAAAATGGTGCATACGATAGAATTTCACTGTCGGATTTGTAGAATAAACCTGAATTTAAAAAACGGATATTGTGTTACTGCTCAAAGGTTAGCTGGACTTAGAAGAACCGATGGTGAAGACTGATAACAGTGATATTGTCTTTTGGAAGAGATTTTTCTCCCAGAGGGAATTAACTTTCTCCCAAAATCACCATATAATTGGGAGAAAGAAGGAAAGCCTATGAGAGACTTTAACTACCACAAACTGGCAGAGAGAACGTGAGATAATGAAATCCTCAGATACATGAGCATAAATCAAATAACTGGATGATGCACTTGCAAGGTATTTGAGACAAATGCCAAATGAGGATCCGGGATTAACTTGTAATATGACCGGAAATGTTATTTTCGCTTTTAATTGCAAATGGAGTCAACCAACTCGGTCATTGAATGGCCGAGGATCTTCGCTTGTATGTCCTGGAAACAGTAAATCGGTTTCTCTCCGCGGAAGCCTCTATCCGGTAACTAAATATTGGGAAAAGAGGAGCTTTTTTCCGCGGAGAAAAGAAATTATAGCTTTGTGCAGACAAGCTTACAAACTAGGAAAATAAAAGAAGCTGTCGGCGTTTTGTCGGCGGCTTTTCAATTATACGGAGGATTGGAAGTCCGCTGGTATGGAGATGTCAAGTAGAATCCTCTCCGCGGAGAAGGAATCTGCCAGATAAAGAAATGAATTTGCAGCAGGAACGGAATCAGGTTGAGAAAAGCTTCAGAAAGGATGACTTGAATATCGATCTTTGTTTCGGTATAATACAAACAGACCTTCGAAATAACTTTTTTGATTAGCAGATATAGGAGAAAAGTAGGATATGATCAATGAAATACTCTCGGGCACTCAAAAGTATATAGCTGAAAACAATAAGACAGAGAGAAAGGGGAAAGGGCAGTTTTTCACACCCCTTGTAATTGCTGAATTCATGGCTCAAAAAGCTGCGGTATCTAATGAGCATTTATCCATTCTGGAACCGGGGGCAGGAAACGGACTACTTACAGCGAATCTTATTAAGTATTTGATAGAGCATAATATGTGCCAATCGTTTTCCATAGAGTTTGTAGAGAATGATCCAGGTATCCTTCCAGTGCTTTCCCATACCGGAGAGTTAATCCGGGAATATGTAAAAGAAGCAGGAGGTTCTGCTGAAATAAAGATCTGTACAGAGAATTATATCACCGATGAAAAAAAACGTGAATATGATATCGTTATCTGCAATCCGCCATACCGGAAGATCAGAAAGGATTCCGAGGAAAGTATCTGTATGTCCCCATATGTGTATGGACAGCCGAACCTGTATGGTCTTTTCATGTGTAAAGCATTGGATGATCTAAAAGAAAATGGCAGATTTGTATTTATCACCCCAAGGTCGTGGACTTCTGGAAATTATTTTAAAAAAGTGCGGCATCATATCCTTAGAAACATAAACCTGACAGACCTGCTCCTGTTTGAGAATAGAAAAAATGTTTTTACAGATGAAGACGTACTGCAGGAAACACTGATCACTTGTGGGACAAAGGGACTGAAACAGGATAAAATGATCTGTTTTTATGATGAAAGTTTTGAACCTTTTTATGTTCCCTCCAAAACAGTGAAAGGGATCAGTTCGGATGAGTACCTGCTTCTTCCTTCCAGAAAAACAGATATTGAGACGATCAATAAGATGTCTGGATTAAAGGATACTTTTGAGAGTATGGGGTACTGTTTTAAAACCGGACCGGTAGTGGAATTTCGAAACCGCAGTTCTCTGTCCCGGACGGAGAAAAAAGGATATGTTCCAATGTTTCGAACTGCAAATATCGTAGGAGGAAAATTTGTATTTCCCGCCCATGTGGATAAGGCACAATATGTGGATGCAGGAGAGAAAAAACTCCTTCTTTCCAACATGAATACCGTTTTGGTCAGGAGACTTTCCGCAAAAGAAGAAGACAGAAGGCTTCAGTCGTGTGTCTATCGGAGAAGACAGGCAGAATACATTTCAATAGAGAATCATGTTAATTACCTGGTACGAACAGACGGAACTCCTTTAACGGAAGGAGAGGCTGAGTGGATCAATGCCCTGCTGATGTCGGATGATTACGATAACTATTATAGGATGATAAACGGAAATACACAGGTTAATGCAAGTGAGATCAATAAGCTGCCTGTGAAAAAGGAGAACAAATGAAAAGAAACGTATCACAATATACATACAAATGCCTGAATGAGGCAAGGGAGATTCTGGAGTCTATCAACATGCCAAGATCATTGTCCAATCCGCGGTGTGTCATGATACTTGCTGCTTTGGCTGAGATGACGGACTCAAAAAAGTGGAGGAACGCATCGGAGGATTATCATGGAACACACGACATTCTGGCGTATATCAACCATAATTTTCCAAACAAGGCAGATTTGGATAAAACCCCATATGCTGAGAATTCAAGGGAATCGTTCCGTAAAAAAACGATAAAGCCATGGATTTCTGCTGGCCTTTTGGAACCGAAAGCTGGTTTGGCTACAAATGACAAGGATAATTCCTATCGGTTTTCTTCTCATTTTGCAGTTTTAATTCGAAGTTATGGGACAGAGCAGTGGGAAGAACGGCTGAAAGATTATAATGACACACATATCTCTTATGCGGAACTCTTGAAGCAGGAAAAAAAGATTGAACGTGATTACGAAACTGTATATGGGGAAGAAATCATTTCCTTAAAGAAGTCGTCCCATAATAAACTACAGATAGAAATACTTGAGAAGCTGGTGCCATTGATATCCAAGGGAAAGCCGGAACTTCTGTATATTGGGGATGCTGCGGATAGAGATCTGTGGCAAAAGGATGAAAGGATGAGGGAACTTGGAATATATGTAATGTCAGAGTCTTCCTGTATGCCAGATATCATTCTTTACGATCCGCAGGAAAAACGGATCATTTTTGTAGAGGCGTTTCATTCAACCGGTCCCTTTACCCTGGACCGTGTCAATTCCATAAAAGCATTGTGTAAATGCGAGAAGGATACAGAGGCAGCGTTTGTTACAGCATTCAGTACTACATCAAAAATGCTGAAGCATTACAAGGAGATTGCGTGCGGATACTGAAATCTGGTGTGCTGATGAGCCAACCCATCTCACACACAAGAATGGAGACAGATTCATTGGCAGGCCAATGGATTAAAGTTTCTACGGAGAAGAACATATTGTAATGACGCCTGAAGAATAGACTCCCCACAACATGATACATATACTTGTCATGTTGTAGGGAGAAGTATTTCTTTTGTTATGCAGTTTTCTGTACGGCCAGAGTCTTGATCTCTTCTAAGGGCAGGGCAGTAAAAGCGGCAATGTCTTCATAAGTGAGTTTGCCGGAGACCAGCATACGTTTAGCAATTTCAATGCGTTCAGCTTTTCGCATATTTTCCATTTCTCTGCACATAGTCAAAACTCCTTGTATTCTTTGAAATATTTGAGAGTCTGCTGGTATTAAACTGGCAGACTTTCTTTGATCCTGGAAACAGGAAATCGGATTCTCTCCGCGGAAACTTTTATTCGGTAACTAAGTATTTGGAAAAGAGGAGCTTTTTTCCGCGGATATGATAAAATAATAGTTACAATGTATCCCAAGGAACTGTCAGGCGGAATGAAACAGGGAGTGGCTATTGCCAGAGCTTGTTCAGCACATCCGGAAGTGCTTTTGTTGAATGAACCTTTCAGTGCACTGGATGCGCAGACGAGGATTAAGCTTCAGTCGGGACTTCTGGATGCATGGGAGCAGGAAAAAAATTATAAAGAAGTAGCAAAACTGGTTAATTTATTACATGAAAATTGTTTCCACTTAGGATAAAGAACTGAATCAGTCGGAAATTGACTGTCTGCTGGTACAGAGTACATCCTATTCGCCAAAAGCACTTCTGGAAAAAGGTATGCAGGAACAAATTCTGGAACTGATTCGTTCTTATCTGGAAGAAAACAAATGGATTTTTCTCAGCAGCAATGAGATTGCCAGCAAAGTAAATCTTTCCAGGATTACCGTTCGCAGATATATGAATTATCTGGTGGAGAACAGGGAGATTATCAGCCAGATCGATTACTCTACAGGAGAGGAGACTGCTCTTCTGTAAAATATCAGAAGAACTGAAAAAATATGAGGCTTTATAAAATATACATGCTATAATAGGATCATCTGAATAATTCGTAAAAGAGACGAAAAGCTATGAACAGCATTTTTCACAG
>NZ_JBWJVP010000172.1:0-16610 GCF_056339915.1 Blautia sp. ZXY-1-B12
GTCTCAGGTTTATGATATCTATTTCTCATCATCACTGATTTCAATCGGGTCAGATTCGAAAATAAATTTAACATTTCCGTCCATATCGCCGGATCTGTCTGTGAATGTTGTGTACATTACATCGTCAGACTGGATTACCTCAAATCTGTCAAGAATATCCTGAAGATCTCCGTTTACTGTATCATCCAGTTTCTTAATACCTTCTTTATAGAATTTCTTCTGTCCTTTGTTCAGTTCTTTTGCTCCGTCATTCAGATCGCTGATACCATCTTTAAGCTGATCACTGCCATCAGAAAGCTTATCTGCACCATCCATTAACGTCTGAGTGCCGGATACAAGGCTGCCTGTTCCTGATGCAAGGGTCTGTGCTCCGGATACAAGTGTCTGGGTTCCTGATGCAAGCTTAGATGCTCCGCTGTTTAATGTAGAACTGTTCGAAGAAAGCTGATCTGCTCCGCTGTACAGTGTTCCACTGTTAGATGCCAGCGTTTCCACGCCACTTGTAATCTGACCTGTTGCAGAATTGATCTGAGACATACCACTGGTCAGGCTCTTTCTTGCGCTCTTAAGAGTCTTGGCTCCTTTTAACAGTGTCTGTGCATTAACATTATTTTCGCCCTGAAGCTGTGCAATTCCATCTGTCAGTGTCTTTCCGGAACTAAGCAGTGTATCTGCGCCGGAAATCATCTGTTCTGTGCTTGCTTTTGCAAGGCTTTCATATCCACTCTGGAGAGATTTATTTGCAGTAGTCAGCTGATCAGAGCCTGCTTTCAGCTGATCGATTCCCTGCAGCATTTCCGGAAGCTGCTGTCCAAGTCCGGTAAATAATGTACTCATCTGATTTACTACTGTAGCAATCTGGGTTCCTGACTGAGCAAGCTGGGTTCCACTTGCTTTTAATGTGCCATCATTAGAAGTAAGCTCTTTTGCACCTGCATTTAACTGTGATACAGTTTCCTGCACTGTCTTCATTCCCTGAGTTAATGCCTGTAATTGCTGTTTCATCTGTTCAATACTGCTGTTGACTGCCTCTTCCTGTGCATCTGCTGTTGATTCTGCACTGGACGCAGATGCCCTTAAAGCGTCTGCTGCTGACTGTAATGCTGACGTATCAGGTGCGGAGGCTGTAATTGTGGATGTATCAATATTAGATGCACTGTCCTCAGCTGCCTGAATAGAACCTAACGCACCATCAATCGCAGCTTCTACAGCAGCTGCTGTTTCATCATCCATATTGCTGGTATCAATATTATACAAAGCAGATTCTGCTGCTTCTAGCTGACTGCTGACTGCTGCAACTCCTGCATCTACAGAAGATGCATCTACAGAAGCCTCTGCGGAATCACTGATCCAGGATTCAATTGCATCTGCCTGACTGTTCATGGTTTCAGCACTGTCATTTAACTGTCCGGACATTGCATTTGCACTTTCTTCTATTTCTGAAGCTGTGGAAGCTCCCATGTTTTCAAGTGAGCTCTCAAGCTGGCTCAGTCCTGATGCAAGCTGTTCTACACTTTCAATATACTGGCCAACTGCAGAAGTGTAATCAGAAACGCCTGTTGTATAAGCCGTCATGCTGTCACTGAAATTAGCAATCTGATTTGCATCGATTTTAGATGAAAGAGCTGTCATTTTTTCTACAGCAGTCTGGATTCCATTTACAGCAGTATCAATTCCCGGAACAACCTGACCAATTCCATTCACTAAGCTCTTGATACCACCAGCATACTGACCCACACCGCCTGCAAGCTGATTAACTCCTGCAATATACTGCTGCATTCCGTCTGTCAGAGTAGTTGTTCCTGTTACATAGCTCTGCACACCGCCTGCAAGCTGATTGCCGCCTGCAACATATGCATTTACACCATCGGAAAGAGATTTCATCCCTGCCTCATAGTCCGCCATCTTGCTGTCCAGCGTATCTACTCCTGCTGTATATTGTTTGATTCCATCTGAAAGTGTGTCTGCCCCTGCTGTATAAGAGGAAACACCACTGTTTAAAGTCTGTGCCCCTGTATTCAGTGTCTGTGCTCCGCTGCTTAATTCCTTTGCTCCGTCATCCAGTTCTTTTGCTCCGTCATTCAGATCACTGACACCACTTTTCAGAGTTCCGATTCCATCATAAAATTCTTTATATTTGTCATTGAGTTTATTAGTTCCATCATAAAGATCTTTGGTTCCGTCTACCAGTTTTACTGCTGCATCCGTCAGATCTTTCATTGAATCCTTCAGCTCATCCAGTCCATCCACATCATCCAGATCAATATCTTTGAAAATATCTGTAAGTGCTACGGTAAATGTAGAATTCATCTCACAGTCTGTAACATCTGCTTCCACTGTAAATCCTTCAGGGATATTCACTTCATCTGCAATATCAGAAGACATATCCAGACTTTCTTTCATTCCCGGCATACCAAAACCGACAACAACATTTCTGCTTCCGTCAGAAATAACCTTACCGTTATCTACTGTAATATTGGAGAAATTATCTGTAGAAAGGATCATTCCTGTCACCATAACAAAGGGTGAATAAATATCGGTCTTTTTGCCATTCACTGTTTTGGTTGTTTTAGAAGTATTTGCATATGTCACTTCCATTTTCAGATGTCCTGTCTTTCCTGCCAGAGCTTCCGGAGAAACCTCAGTTCCATCCATATAATATTTAATTCCTACGGAAACCGGGAGATTTTTCTCTGTCTTTCCCTGATAATAAATATCCTTTCCATCAGTACTCCAGGTCAGATCATTTCCGTTCTGAGTAAATGTTTCATCACCTTTTACGTTTTTTATATCCTGAAGATCAGAGGCATCTTTCACCTCAGAATTGGAACTGTCTCCGGAATTTTTCAGCCAGTCAGATACTGTGACATCCGTTACTTCTCCTCCGGCAGTTGTATTTACATAAACGGTTTCTTCTTTCTGCAATCCATTATCACCTGTTGAAGCAGCTGCCATTACAGTACCTGCTCCGAGAACTACAGCCATTCCTGCTGCAAGCGTTGCTGCAGCTGCTTTCTTTCTGTTTCTGTTCATAATAACTTACTCCTTTATTCTATCTCTTTACAATAAGCTTCTTTTTAAAAATCCTGAATCACTGTTTCTTCTCTTTTGCCGGTTTCTTCTTGGCAAATCCAATAGATGTGTGGCAGATGAGAGAATCAAATATCATAAACATAGCCGGAAGTATAAACAATACCACCAGTGTACTGATCACAGCTCCACGTGAAAGCAGGTTTGTGATACTTCCAATCATATCTACCTGTGTATAAAGACCAACTCCGAAAGTTGCCGCAAAGAAGCTGCAGCCACTAATCACAATTGACTTCATGGAAGTTTTATGTGCGATGGCAATGGATTCTTTCTTACTCTTTCCAAGACCACGTTCTTTCTGGTATCTGCTGGTCATAAGGATTGCATAGTCAACAGTAGCTCCCAGCTGGATACAACCGATAACAATGCTTGCTACGAACACCACTTCCTTTCCCTGATAATAAGGAACGGACATATTGACAAAAATCGCAAACTCAATAACTGCAACCAGAATAAACGGAAGCGAAATGGATTTAAACACAACCATGATAATAATGAAAATTGCCAGGATAGAGATAGTATTTACAGTCTTTAAATCCACATCCGTAACATCCTGAAGATCCTTGGTCAGAGGTGCTTCTCCGATTACCATAGATTCCGGACTGTATCCTTTTACAATCTTCTGGATCTCATCAATCTGATTGTTTACCTCGTCTGTGGCTGTTTTATATTTGGAGCAGATAAATTCCATCTCGTACTCATCGCTTTCCAGCATCTTCTTCAGATTACTTGGGATCATGGTATCCGGGAATGCCGCACCTACGAAAGAGTCCATTCCAAGTGCCCATTTTACACCATCAACATCCTTGATCTGGTCAAGCATTTCTGTTTTTTCTTTTGATGTCAGACCTTTCTTTAATAACACCATATGAACATTATTCATATCAAAGGTTTCCTGAAGTTTGGCATTTGCCACATTACTGTCCAGCGTGGAAGGAAGTGACTTGTCAATATTGTAGTAATTCTTCAGATTGTTATTTCCATGAATTGCCGGGAAAAGCATTACCAGAAAAATGATCAGCCATACTTTATAATGCTTTGTAATAAAAGCAGATGCCTTATCAAAGCTTGGAAGCAGCGGCTTATGTGTTGTTTTTTCAATGGCTCCGTCAAAAGTAAGCACCAGAGCAGGGAGCAAAGTAACACAACACAGAACACCGATAACAACTCCCTTGGCCATTACGATACCCATATCACGTCCAAGTGAGAAGGTCATAAAGCAAAGTGCGATAAATCCGGCTACTGTTGTAATAGAACTTCCGATTACAGATTTGAAGGTTGCATTGATGGCATGTGCCATAGCCCTCTCTTTATCACCCTCAAACCGCTTCTTATTCTCCTCATAACTGTTCAGCAGGAAAATGGAATAATCCATGGTAACACCAAGCTGCAGGACTGCTGTCAGTGCCTGAGTGATGTATGAAATCTGACCAAGAAAAATATTACTTCCAAGATTATACAAGACTGCAACACCAATGCAGAGCAAAAACAAAACCGGAACTACCAGAGAATCCATTGCAAGGAGCAACACTATCAGAGAAAGGCAGGAAGCAATCACAACGTAAATCGGCATTTCCTTAAGTGCGATCTGTTTGATATCAGTAACAATGCCTGTCATTCCACTGACAAAACAATTCTTTGAAGTAATCTTACGAATCTGCGTCACAGCTTCCATGGAAGTTTCTGATGATGTTGTATTATCAAACAACGCGATCATCATAGTTGCATCTCCGTTAAAAAATGCCTCTCTCAAATCCTTCGGAAGCATTTCTACAGGAACGGAAACATCCAGGACACTGTCATACCACAGTACTTTTTTCACGTGATCAACTGCTTCGATTTTCTCTTTCAGAGCAGCTACATCCTTCAGTTCCATATCCTCCACCACTATCATGGAAAAGGCTCCCATCCCAAACTGATCTACCATAATGTCCTGTCCATCAACTGTCTCAAGGGTATCCGGCAGATAACTCAGTACATCGTAGTTGATTCTGGTCGCCGCCATACCGAGATATGAAGGGATCAGCAATGCAATTCCGATGATAATGATCAGTATCTTGTGTTTTGCAATCCACTTTCCTACCTTAATCATCTTTTTCTCCTCTTCTTTCTTTATTATTGATACTGTTTGATCATTCTATGACTAACAGTCATTTTTTATTTCATGGAATGTTATATAACAAAAATGACTTTCAGTCAATAATCATTCTTCACAATTTGTCTAAATTTTTCCAGAACAAAAATGTAATATTGACTTTCAGTCATTTTTGTTTAAAATAGTAATTATATATGATCACAATATAATTACAAAGTAAGCTTATGTTGCTGTGAACAGTAAGACGCTTATTGCTTTTCGCAAACTCCGCAGCGGGACTTACCTGATTCGGTTAAAATGTTATGTATACAGTAGAGGAAGGAATGAATCTGAAATGGGAAAACTGGAGCTGAATAAAAAGAAGAAAAAAGATGCTCTTTTCAACACTGCCTTTGAACTTTTTACGACGAAGGGACTTACCAAAACTACAATTTCAGATATTGTAGATCAGGCCGGGGTTGCCAAGGGGACTTTTTACCTCTATTTTAAGGATAAATATGATATCCGGAATAAACTGGTTTCCCACAAGACCGGAGAATTGTTTTTCCGGGCCCATGAGGCTGTGCAGAATGCACATATCAGCGAATTTGACAGGCAGGTACATTTTATTATAGATTACATTCTTACTGAGTTGAATAAAGACCGTACTCTCCTGCTGTTTATTTCAAAGAATCTTGCCTGGGGTGTCTTCAAGGGTGCTTTTGAGGAAAAAATGCCTGACGACGAATATAATTTTTATCAGTCCTATCTGGATATGCTTGCTCAAAGCGGACTACATTATAAAAATCCGGAACTGATGCTCTTTACGATCATTGAGCTGGTAGGTTCCACCTGCTACAGCTGCATTCTGTATCAGCAGCCTGTGTCTCTGGCTGAGTACCGTCCTTATCTGCACAGGACTATTTCAGGAATTATGGAAACTTTTTCACAGGATCATACTACATGTGAAGTTTTGTCTTCCGACACCAAAACACATGTGGACCATACAGCATAATCACTATGGCAACCCTCATAAATGATACATTTAAAAAGATTGCTGTAAAAAAGGCAAGCCTCCGGAGCCCAGATTTTTCATTCTGTATCCCGGAGCGTGTCTGAAAAATCATTCCCGCAATCTGCACGCCCCACTTTGCGGGATATTTCACCCGAATTCAGTTGCCGTAGCCCGCTACGGCGCCCTCATCCGGGCACAATATCCCACAAATTGTGACGCACATCTTGCAGAAAGCCTTTTTCAGACACACTCCGGAGGTTTGTCTTTTTTATAATTTGTAGGTTTCCAGATCATCAGGAATCCAGAGATTTCCTTTATAATACTGTCTGCCTTCTTCTGTGTAGAGCTCCTTTCGTCTGGAAATATTTTTATCCTCTGTATGATACAGAATCAGATTCTCTGCTTCCAGTTTCTGTGCCAGCTCACAGGCATCCTTTACAGTAGAATGATGTTTCTCATATGGTTTGAATTTATCTGCCTGAGAGAACAGACAGAATGCTTCATGAAGAAGCCATGTGCTGTTTTTGGCATATTTCTGTTCACATTCATTATATGGCTCATCTCCACAACAGGTCAGCTTCTTTCCCTCTGCGTACTCCATGCAGAACCCAAACTGTTTTGCCTTTGTAGACAGAATATCAAAAAATGTCACCCTGTGTCCCAGAATCGTTCTATCTTCTCCGTCCTTTACTTCTTCCAGATGGACTTTGTCTCCGATAAATTTCGTTTCCTTTGGTGTGAGAAGCATCTCTGCCATCTGTTTCAGCAGGCTGATCACTTCATCATGTCCATAGATAGTCACTTCACCGCCAAACTGTCCTCTTGCCATTCCCTGACAATACATACGAAGCATCCAGATGATTCCAAGCAGATGATCGATGTGTTTATGTGTCACAAATATAATGCTGATTTCTTTCCAGCTGATTCCTGCGTCCTCCAGCTGCTTCAGAATTGTATTTCCGCCACCTCCGTCTATCATAAAATATTCTTTATCTTTATTTAGCACAAAACAGGTGTTATAGCATTTCGTCACCTTTGCATTTCCGGTTCCCAATATTGTAAGTTTCATCTTTATGTACCTCCCGACTTTCTTTGGATGCTGACACTTAGAAGGCAGCAAATATTTCCTATATATATAATAACATATTCGAAAACAAAAAGAAATCTGTCTGTCAGACGATATGAATCTTCGTTACTGTTCACTCCGTTCACAGTAACTTAGCCAAAATTCATTCCAAATTGCCTGCGGCAATGGAATTTTGGCTTGTATGTCTCGGGATTTTGGCATATTCATGCCAAAACACCTCGCGGGATAGTGGTATGTGAACAGTAACGAATCTTCACTAGGGCAATGAAATTTCGACTTGTATGAGCACGGTTTTATGAGCATGACATAAAATATAATGTAAACAGTTTTCAGAGAAGGGAATTCTATATGGAAAATTATCGGATGGGATGTTCCGGCAACCGCCCTTATAACCGTACCTGCGGTATGAATATGCCTCAGCCTTCAAATAGAAATATGAACAGTTCCGAATGCTCTGTCAGAAACACGACAGGCTGTAGCTGTACTATACCAGGTGTCAAAGAAAAAAAACATGAAATGTTTTCGCATCTTCAGTATCTGGAACCTGCAATGGCATATGTTCCCTGCCAGAAGTTTACAGAGAATTTCCCACTGCAGTATGCATTAAATGCAGGAACCATTTTCCCACAGTTATGCAAACCATTTTGTGGAAAGAGAGGTATTCGAAGATGAAAACAGATTGCTCCCAAAAACAGTTATTAAACCGTATCGATCAGGTCAGTTTCGCAGTCAATGATATGACTCTGTACCTTGACACACATCCTTGTGATGAAAAGGCTCTGACTTACTGTCACGAACTTGTGCAGGAACGAAAAAAGCTATTAAAAGAATACGCCGAAGCATATGGTCCCCTGATTATCGACATTACAGATCAGACCGGAGAATCCATCTGGAAATGGATGGAACAGCCATTCCCATGGGAAAAGGAAGGAGCGTGCAGATAATTTATGTGGAATTATGAAAAAAGGCTTCAATATCCGATCAATATCACACAACCCAATGCCAAAATTGCACAGTATATCATGAGCCAGTACGGTGGCCCATAGTGTAATACCCTATAATATATAAGAAGCAATGAAGCTGATACAATATCTTATGGGTAAGGGTACTCATTGTACCCTTACTCTTTTTTTATTTATATTTACTTTAAATCGCAATTAAATCTTTCCAAGTAGCAGATCCGCAAATACCATCCACTTCCAGAACTTCTTTTCTGGATTCCTGATAAGCTTTCAGAGCGTAAATCGTGTTTGCATCTGCTGTCCATGTAAGTTTCAGGGCTTTGCCGTTTTTGCCTTTAAAGCCCCTGGCTCTTAATATTTCCTGTAAGAGAAGCACAGATGTATTTTTGTCTCCTGCTTTTACTGTCTCTGGGTTAAACATGTAGCCGCCTCCTTCTGGGTTTGTTGTCTTGTCTGTTTCATCTTTATCTGCAGATAAAACAATTGAATAGTCCGGTGTACAAAATTTTGTCCCCGGAAGATTACTGTTGTAATAGCTCTTCTGGCACACCCCGCCACCATTTGCCACGATACCGGATGCTCCGGAAGTATTTCCCTCAATCGTCCAGAACCTGTCTCCGGCTACTTTTGTTATAAAGCCGGTGTGGGTAAATGTATCGCCGTGTTTAAATATAACAATATCTCCAACTTTTGGATTGGCATTTTTTACAAATAAGACGCCTAAGGTTGGGCAGTATACATACGGCCAGTGTTTTAAGAGTTTCTTTGCATTATCCAGACCAAAAGCTTTCATGAAACACCAGGAGATAAACGCTGCGCACCAGGGCTGCCCCTGATAGGATGGTTTTATATCTCTCCAATATTTTGTATAGTTTGCTGATCCGGCATTTCCAGTCTTGCTGTCAAGCTTACTGTTATTTTTCTTTTCCAGGTACCCGATCTCTTCTTCTGCAATTCCCAGAACTACGTTGATAGCTTCCCTCTTTGTCATGACTGTGTTTTCCTTTTTTATATCTTTTGCTTCGTTATAATCTTTGTAAAATATATTTCTATCTACAGTTCCGCTGATGCCAGGTATCTTTGCTTTACTGGAATACTGCCAGCCCACACCAAAGTCCGGCCGGAGTCGTTCCTGTAAGGTACCGTTATCTGATGCCGGATAACGTGCGATCCAGAAATCATATTTTTTCAGATGGCTGCAGATTACATTCAGGTACCAATCCACATTGCAATAAATACCAAATTCATATCCCGCTGCCGTGATAATCTTTTCGAATGCTTCTGCCAATTTATGGATCTGTTCAGCTCCAAGGCTTCTCTGATTATTCCATTCCAGATCCAGCCAGACCGGATACTGCAGTTTTCGCCCGTTCAGAACTTCCACGACCTTCTTGGCTTCGCTCTGTATCTCTGCAACTGTCATAGCATAGGAATACTTATATGCCCCAACCGGGATATTGTATTTCCGGCATTCAGAGAAGTTCTGCTCAAAGTAGCTATCTATCACGTTTCCCGCTTCTGTAATCCGCAGGATTGCGAACCCCATGCCGTAATCAGCAACTGTTTTCCAGTCAATTTTCCCTTGCCAGGCAGATACATCAATTCCTCTTATTTCCATGTCCGTCTCCTTTCATAGAGCGAAAAGGGATGGTTTCTCATCCCTTATTCGTCTTTATTTGCCTGTTTTACAATCTGGTTCACGTATGTAGAAAGACCGGCAATCAGTATTCCCTGTGTAATCGCTGTAAAAATTGCCATTGCAATATCCTGTCCGGTACCGCAGGTGCAGGTGGCAAACACATAGATCGCGCAGATTGCAATGCTGATTCCGCCAAGGATAAGCGGGATGTACTTATCCTTTACTGCCTGTGCCTGTTTGAGTGCCATTCCTACGAAATATAAGGCAATAGCTACTACGATGAGTTCCGGTTTTACATAGTTTGTGATCTGTTCCATAATCATTCTCCTTTTCTTTCCAGGTCTTCTATTCTATGATTCGCAACCTTAATATGTTCCTCCTTTCTCCGCCTTAACCGGCGGCTTTTCTTTCGTAATTCATATTCAGAAGAATTATATCCTGTCTCTGGATGAGCAGGCATTTGATTTCTTCTTCTGACATATCACTGGCTTTATGCTGAATTCCATTAATACGGATATTTCTTGTTACCAGTTTTAATTCTGACATCTTCCTCACCTCTTCTTTATGGTATGGGAAATGATATGTATGAGTTACTGTTTATACAAATTTAAGCAGTTTGTCGAACGACTTTCGTTGACTCTCCTCTCATATGCTCTTATCCTGTAAGTACAGAGTAGTGACCTACCCGAGTACATACGATCGGAATGTCCTCAATAGTAAGTTTCAACAACTGTATTGCTTTACAAATATCTATCTGCTTCCATGAACACATTCCATTCATCTTTAGTGACAATATGCGCTCCGACCATCCCATTGCACTTGCGAAGTTCGACTGAGTGTTAAAAATCTCCACGATTCTTCCTCGTAGCTTGTTATAATCGAATGCCAACTTGATACCTCCTTTCCGGTTCAAGCTTTTGAATTATCTGTGTAATATCACGTCGTCCATTTTCTGTTAACATAAAATTCAATTTTTTTAACTTTTATGTTTTTATTATTGAACTTTTGCATAATATGTGTTATATTTCAATTACGAAAAGGAGAACATTATGAAGAAAGAAAACACTGCAATTCGTTTAAAAACAATAATGAATATGCGCGGACTTCGGCAGGTTGATATTCTTAATCTGACTGTTCCATATTGTCAAAAGTATAGTGTAAAAATGAATAAGTCAGATATAAGTCAATACTGTTCTGGAAAAACAGAGCCTAACCAAGAAAAGCTTTTTATTCTAGGAAATGCATTGAACGTAAGTGAAGCATGGCTTATGGGTTTTGACGTTCCTATGGAAAGAACTCCCTATAAAGCAGAATCTGTTCAGAACTCTTCCGTCTCTGCTCAGTGCAAGGAAATCATAGAAATCTGCAATCAGTTGTCTCCTCATAACCAGAGAAAGGTTCTCGCCTACTCTAAGAACCTTCTCTCCGCCCAGCAGATGGAAGAAGATCTTCTTGCAGCTCATGCCCGGACGGATGTTGAGCAAACACCCGAAGGTGTTCAGCATGATTTGGATATTATGAATGATGATTCAAAATGGGAGGAATGATATGGCATTAGATATATTGGAATTGCGTAAACTATGTATACCTAAAAACATTCGTATTACACTCCACGCAGCTAAAAGGCTGGAACAGCGTAGGATATTCTTAAAAGATGTAATAGCCTGTATTATGAATGGAGAAATCATCGAACAATATCCAGATGATTATCCTTACCCCAGTTGTTTAATTCTGGGGATGAGCATCGAAGATAAATATCTTCATGTAGTCATCGGAAATCACGAATCGGATTTGTTCCTTATAACAGCTTATTTCCCCAGTTTTGATAAATGGGAATCTGATTTCAAAACCAGAAAGGAGAATGCATAATGACTTGTTTTTACTGCAAAGGTAATATTGAATCTTCTACAACAACTTACATGACTGATTATCAGGGATGCTATATCATTATCAAGAATGTTCCTTGTGAAAAGTGTTCTCAATGTGGGGAAGAATACTTAAATGGTGAAACACTTGAACGAATTGAAGAAATTATTCAAAAAGTTAAAGGTATGCTGACTGAAATTGCAGTTGTTGACTACAAGCAAACAGCTTAGAGAGAACCGTTTTATTTTAATCGCTAAAGGGGTGATCCCAATTGAATTACGAACAATTACTGACTGCTGCCGATCAAGAAGGGTTAACTTGTTAAAGAACAACCTCTTACTGAACATGATGGCCTGATCCGCGGCAGTCGCATAGCAATCCGAAAGGATATAGAAACACAAGCAGAAAAATCCTGTGTGCTTGCCGAAGAAATCGGGCATTATCGCACCAGCTCCGGAAACATTTTAGACCAGAATAAGGTAGAAAGCCGAAAGCAGGAATATCGAGCTCGGCTTTATGGGTATAATCTAAAGATTGGGCTTGTCGGCCTGATCAGGGCTTATGAAGCAGGATGTGGGAATCTTTATGAGATGGCTGAATATCTGGATACTACGGAGGAATATTTAAAAGAGGCTATGCAGTGTTACCATGCTAAATACGGTGTATACACTGTTGTTGATAATTATGTCATTTATTTCAAACCATTTGCGGTGATACATATGATTTCATCAGCAGATTAAAGAACGGAGCTGTTATTACCAGATTCGCTATTGGAAGAATATAAGGATTTTACTATTGAACAGATATCTCGAATAACGGGATATCATCAAAAATTAATTGAATTGAGGTTAGGAAAATAGTCTGCATTAAAATTGTCTATATCACAGAGGGAGGATTTCCATTATGGAATTCAAAGATGAATTAAGAAAATACACCGAGCGTCTTGAAAATATCAAGGATACTCTTCAAACCGAAGAGGCTACAAAAATGTCTCTGATTGTTCCTTTTTTTCAGCTTCTTGGATATGATGTGTTTAATCCTTTAGAATTTTGTCCAGAATACACAGCTGATATTGGAATTAAAAAAGGAGAAAAGGTTGATTATGCCATCCTGATGGGTAAAGATCCTGTCATTCTTATTGAAGCTAAATCTGTAAATAAGAAGTTAGACCGGCATAGTTCTCAGTTATTTCGCTATTTCGTGTCAACACCTGCTAAATTTGCCATTCTTACCAATGGTATAGAATATAAGTTCTATACAGATTTAGATGACACAAACAAAATGGATAAAGAGCCTTTCCTAGATATCAATCTTCTTAATATCAAAGATGCAGAAATTTCTCAGTTGAATAAATTTAAAAAACAAAATCTTAATATCTCTGAAATTATGGACTCTGCTTCATTATTGAAATACAATAGTTTATTTAAAAATTTTATCGAAAATCAGTTTAAAAATCCGACTGATGATTTTATCAAGCTTTTTCTTCAGCCAGTATATAAAGGTGCAAAAACGCAGTCTGTGATAGAAAAGTTTCGACCTATTGTAGAAAAAGCACTAACCGATTACATAAATGAATTGTTGACTGATAAAATCCAGGCAGCTCTTAACACTACTGTTACCAGTTCAAATGTATCAGCTCCCAATATACAAACAAACGAACATTGGGATATTCTTTCTGAAATCAAAGATGTCCTGAAGAATACCATTGACGTGAATAAAATCAGCCTTAAGCATACAGGATCCTATACTGCTGTTTTGTATGAGAAAAATGTAAGAAAATGGATTTGCCGTATTTCGTTATCCGGAACGCAAAAATTATTGATTCTTCCGGATATAAATAAAAATGAAATTCGTATGCCAATTTCAGATATATCTGATTTAAAAAATTTCTCAGAGCAAATAATAGAAGTTGTTCAGAGATATTTACATCCAGTTTTGCTCAAAGAGGTTTTGTACACACGTTGGGGAAACTATGAAATGCCTGAACCATATAAAATTTTACTTGAAAAAGGTCCTCGTAAAAACTTAAAGAAATTATAGTAAGTAACTGTCTCAATGGATTGGAGAAAGGAGTTTTCATTATGCCATTACCCAAAGAACGGATTTATACAATAGATGACATCTACGCTCTTCCGGATGGTGAACGTGCAGAGCTGATTGATGGACAGATCTATATGATGGCACCACCTAATACCAGGCATCAGGTAATCGTCGGTGAACTGTATGCTACTATCCGCAATTACATTAAAAGTAAAAGCGGATCCTGTAAACCATATGTTTCTCCATTTGCAGTGTTCCTGAATGAAGATAACAAGAACTATGTCGAACCAGACTTAACAGTTGTCTGCTCACCGGACAAAGTAGATGAAAAAGGTTGTCATGGTGCACCTGACTGGGTAATTGAGGTTGTTTCTCCTGCTACCCAGAGTAAAGATTACGGAATAAAATTATTTAAATACCGGATGGCCGGAGTCAGAGAATATTGGATTATAAATCCCCTGAAAGGTATCGTAAATGTCTACGATTTTGAAAATGAATCGGGTACCGGATTGTATTCTTTCGACGATGAAATTCCAGTATGTATATATCCCGATTTATCAATTGTGATCTCTGAATTATTATAATAAAAACCGCCCCTGTTGGTAGCAGGGACGGCTCAAGAATCTCCGAAGAGATTCCGTACTTTGGCAAAGATATTGTATCATCTTCGGAGCAGTTGCACAATCAGAACATTTGTGTGGCTGTTATTTTTGTACGTGACATGCTCCCACCACTTAAATCCCAGATTTTGAAGTGGGGGCTTCTTGCTCAATGACTCTACTGAGCCAAGTATCTACAAGCTATCCTCGCGTGCCCCGCGATTCTTTTTGCCCGGACACAGGCGTATTTTCTTACTTATTGTCCGGATATGGACAGTTTATACTGCCAGCATCCTTCTTGCCTCTTCACGGATATTGATCGCTGCATTTCGATCTCTGTCCATCTCATTTCCACACGTGCAGCGGTATACTCTTTCGGATAATCCCAGCTCTTTTTTTATCTTTCCGCATTTACTGCATTTTTTGCTTGAAGGGAAAAAGCGGTCTATCTTTATTAATTCCTTTCCCTTCCAGGCAAGCTTATAATCCAGCATATTCCGAAACATCCCGTATCCATTATCCTGTACACTTTTTCCAAAACGCAGGCATTGGCCCATCGCTCTCATATCAATATCTTCTACCGCGACTATATCGTACTGGTCTGTGATCCTGCGGCTCAGTTTATGCAGATAATCTCTTCTCTGGTTTCGTATTTTTTCATGGCACCTGGCAGCTTTCTTTTTCTGCCGCACATAATTGCGGCTTTCTTTTACACATCTTGACAGTTTACGCTGCTCCCTTGCCAGCCTTTTTTCATTTCTTCTGAAAAATCCTGCTTTTTCAAGCTCAATCTCTTCTGAAAACACTGCCATCCCCTGCATCGCATAATCAATCCCCAGTATTTTGGCATTGCTGTAATCTTCATCTGCTGCTTGGTTTTCGCAGCTGTATCCTTCATACAGCAGACTTGCAAAATACTTTCCGGACGGCTCCATACTGACTGTCACTGATTTCAGACAGCAGTTTTCTGCAGGCTCCCTGTGTTTTTTCATGGAGATCCATTTTAATTTGGGAAGCCGGATCCGGTTATCTTCTACCAGAATATTTCCGTTGACTACATTTGTTGTGTAACTGTTTTTGGAATGATGTTTTGACTTGAAACGTGGAAATCCAACCTTGGGATCACGGAAAAAGTTCTTATATGCTTTCTCCAGATGAAGCTGAACATTTGCCAGTGCCAGCGAATCTACTTCTTTCAGAAATGGATACTCCTTTTTATACATGGCTGGTGTATTTTTTAACAGCTTTTTCGTCTTTTTATACTCCAGGATCTTGTCATTAAGCATCTGGTTATACAGGAAACGGCAGCAGCCAAATGTTTTTCCAAGGAGTATCTTCTGTTCTTCTGTTGGATAGATCCGGAAACGATATGCTATGTTCAATTCTTTTTCTCTCCCTGGGTTTCGATGTATTGACGGATCACTTCAACCGGTGCCCCTCCTGCCGTCAAAAGGCAGAAACTCTGGCTCCAGAATGCTTCTTTCCAAAGTTTTTCCCGGATTTCCGGATACTCTTTTTTCAGCAGCCTGCTACTGGCACTTTTATATGCATTGATAAATTTACTGAGTTCCGTTTTAGGCTGTGCACGAAACATTACATGCACATGGTCAATATCATGATTCCATTCCTCCAAAACAATTCCATATCGGGGTGCAATATATTCCCATATTTCTTTTGCTCTTTCTGAAATTGGGTCATTGATAACTTTTCTTCGATATTTTACCACCATGATCAGATGATAATACATCAAATATACTGAATGTGCATTGTGATCTATTTTTTCCATAAAAACAGTCTTTTTTGATCTTTTACCTTATCGACTGATTCTATTATACCATGAATCGCATTGCGGAACAAGTGTTCTTTTCTGTTTTTTTTGCAATTCATCTCCCACCTATAGAGGAAGGAGAATTCTTGCTATATATTATGTTAAAATTACATATTTTATAAAACCGAGGTGATATTTATGAGCAGTAAAGTGGCATGTCTTTACATCCGCGTTTCGACAGAGGACCAAACAGAGCTTTCTCCTGATGCGCAGAAACGCCTTTTGCTGGATTACGCTCAAAAGAATGACATGATTGTTTCCGGGGACTTTATCTTTACTGAGAGTGTTTCCGGCCGGCACGCACAGAAGCGCCCGGAGTTTCAGAAGATGATCGCCCTGGCGAAGCAGCCCTCTCACCCCATTGATGTGATCCTGGTATGGAAATTCAGTCGTTTCGCCCGTAACCAGGA
>NZ_JBWJVP010000173.1:0-19878 GCF_056339915.1 Blautia sp. ZXY-1-B12
GGACAGTGGCGCATACCGGAAGCGCAGCTGATATTTCTGGCGGTGATCGGAGGGTCGGTGGGAGCTCTGGCCGGTATGAAGGTATTTCATCATAAAACAAGAAAGCCGAAATTTAAGACAGGAGTTCCGGCGATATTGATTATTCAACTAATTATTTATTTTCTGTTTTCGGGAAATGAGGGGATTATTCTGCGCTTATAGCAATCCTTATAAATAATGCATATTGATTTTAGCTCATCAGAGCGTGAAATCCTGTGTCAGTAAAGCGGATATATTGTCCGCTTTCTTTTTTTGCCCGAATAAAATTGATTGTTACAGAGAATGAGGTATGTTATGCTACTCTTATATGAGAATTGCGGGATCTGCAAAGCAGCGGAGTAATTCGTAGATATCAAGTCAGGGGAAAGACATCTTTTAACCCTGATATTATATGAAAAGCTGCCTGTTAAATGAAAGAAGGGCAGAAAAATAATACATGACAAAAATATAAGAGAGCAGGTGAAAAATATTGGAACAGGAAATTCAGGAGGCAAAAAGTTTATATTACAGCTATAAGCAGTATTTTTCAGACTATCTTCCGGCTTTGACGAAACTGGGACTGAAAGTAGTAATGGCATTGCTGGTATTTGTGGGCGGGCGCAAAGTGATCCAGTGGTTTGTTTCTTTCATAAAGAAGTCCATGGAGCGTGCGTCTGTAGACAAAGGTGTGATCCAGTTTATAGGGTCGCTGTTGAGAATTGTACTTTACATTTTGCTGGTATTTAGCATTGCCACTCATTTTGGTGTAAAGGAATCCTCTATTGCAGCACTGCTTGGTACTGCCGGTGTAACGGTAGGTCTTGCATTGCAGGGCGGCCTTGCAAATATCGCAGGCGGGATCATGCTTCTGATCTTCAAACCATTTCAGGTGGGGGATTATATCATTATCGCACAGCAGAATGGGTGCGAAGGAACTGTATACAAAATAGAAATCTGTTATACAACTCTGATTTCCATAGATAACAAACACATTGTAATCCCAAATGGAACGCTGTCCGGCAGCATTATTACAAATGTAACTGCCAGAGATCTTCGTAAGCTGGAGATCAAAGTAGGAATTTCTTATGATTCAGACATTAAGAAAGCAAAAGCAATCCTAGAAGAAATCCTTCATAATGATGAAGATACGAAAGACGACCAGGGAATGGTGGTGTTTGTAGATGAGCTTGGAGAGAGCGCAGTGGTCATGGGCCTGCGTGTGTGGGTGGCTACGGAGAAATACTGGCCTGCCAGGTGGCGGCTTAATGAACTGATCAAAGAAGCATTTGATGCAAACGGAATTGAAATCCCGTACAATCAGTTACAGGTTCATGTGAAGAAACAGATATGATAACAACATAAGTCCTCTGAACCAACTATAAGGTTTAGAGGATTTATTGTTTGTACAGATTATAGCCAAATAATACCAAACAAGAATAAATAATCCTTGATCGATGGTGATTTATACCAATTTCACTGTCAGATATTGGTATAATACCACCAAAATAATATAAAATACGACAAAATAATTGACAATAGGACAACAGATTGCTATACTGGAGTCAAGTTAAACAACTAAGTGTTTTTATGAAGATGCAAAGGCGCATGTAAGTAAATGGATTGCTGCACGATTTTTATACATTGCAAAGACGCAAAAATATAAAAACACTTTTTTTGTACCCAAAATTAACTTCGTGATTGTAACTAAGTAACAATGTACAGAAAGAAAAGGAGAGAAAACTATGAAAATGTACAAAAAAGTTATGGCAGCAGCTCTTGCAGGAGTAATGACAGTTTCCATGTCCGCTACAGCATTTGCAGCAGATGATGACGGCTATATTCTCAAAGCCACAAATGAAGATTCCAAATCATCCGACAATGATCTGGTGATCGCAATCGAAGGAAGCGTAAGCTCCATGGATCCGGCAAACATTCCGGATACAAACGCAATCTCTGCTACACGTGGTGTATACGAGACACTGGTTTCTTTTGATGAGAACCAGGAATTAACAGGCAAACTTGCTGAATCATGGGAAGTTTCCGATGACTCTCTTACTTATACTTTCAAACTTCGTCAGGGCGTTAAATTCCAGGACGGAACAGACTTCAATGCAGCAGCAGTTAAAGCAAACTACGATCGTGTAGTTAACAAAGACAACAACCTTCGTCAAAGAAGAACATTTATCGTAACTAACGAAGACGGATCTGAAACACCTCGTGTAGACAGCATTGAAACACCGGATGATTACACACTGGTTATCAAACTGACACAGGCATGGGCACCATTTATCAACCGTCTGACACAGTTCTGTATCATCAGCCCTGCAGCTCTTGAAGAGTATGGCAATGATATCATGAACCATCCATGCGGAACCGGCCCATATGTATGTACAGAATGGGAAGAGGGAGACCACACAAGCTTTAAGCGCAATGATGATTATTGGGGAGACAAACCGGGCGTTGACACTGTAACAATCAAAGAGGTTCCGGAAGCAGGTGCACGTACAGCTATGCTTCAGACAGGTGAAGCAGACTTCATCTATCCTACACCGTCTGACCAGATCGAAGCAATCAAAGGAACAGACGATGTAAATATCCTTACAACAGACTCCAACATCATGAGATATGTAACTCTGAACATGGATCTGGAACAGCTTTCTGATGTAAAAGTACGTCAGGCTATGAACTATGCAATCGACAAAGATGCATACATCCAGTTAATGTATTCCGGATACGGAAAACCAGCTACATCTGTAGTTCCATCTATTATCGGCGGATATGAAGAGCAGGAAGCTTACACATATGATGTAGACAAAGCAAAAGAACTTATGAAAGAAGCCGGATACGAAGACGGATTCAAACTTACTCTGTGGGGCGATAACACAACACAGGAAATCAAAGGTATGACATTTATTTCCCAGCAGCTTGCTCAGATTGGTATCGAAGTTGACGTTCAGCCAATGGAGCCTGCAACTGTAAGTGACAAGATTTATGTTGACAAAGAAGATGCTGAGATCAATATGTGGTATGTAAACTGGTCTGCATCTGACTTCACAATGGATGGTTCTTTACGTTCCCTGCTTTACAGCACAATGTGCCCTCCTACAAGTGCAAACACAGCATATTTCAACGATGCTGATTTTGATAAAGATATGGATGAAGGTCTTGCAACAGCTAACGAAGAAGAACAGGCTAAATACTATAGCGATGCTCAGAAGATCGCATGGGAAGCATGCCCGTGGTTATTCCTTGGCAATGACCAGATCATCTATTCTACAAAATCTTATCTGTCTGGCGTATATGTATCTCCGGACGGAGCATTTAACTTCGCAAATGCAACTTTAGCACAGTAAGTAATTTGTTTGAGAACAGGCTGCGAAGAACATAAATCTGGCTGCCTGATCTGAAATTGCAGCAATTCCATAAAAATACTGCCGATACAGCAGTATGAATACAGGACAAGGATGTTCAAACCGGAGAACTGCCATAAGATTCACTATGGCAGTTCTCCGACTATAAAGCATCAAATATAAACAACAGGTAAGAAAATGATAAGGAGGAAAAATATGGGACGTTATTTAGGTAAACGTTTGATAAGCACGATCCCGCTGCTTCTGGTTATCTCATTCGTAGTATTTATGTTTATCCATATGATTCCCGGTGACCCGGCAAGACTGGTAGCCGGTCAGGATGCAACAAAGGAAGATGTGGCAGTTGTACGTGAACAGCTGGGACTGGATGAGCCACTACTTGTACAGTATGGCAAATATATGAAAGGTCTTTTTACAGGAGATCTGGGAAGCTCTATCAAAAACGGTAAAACCGTAGTAGAGACAATCGCACCAAGACTGAAACCAACTATCATGCTGACATTCTCATCCATGATATGGGCTGCGATCATCGGTATTGCGATCGGTATCATCGCTGCCGTATTTCATGGCAGAATTCTTGATTATGTAGGTATGATCATAGCAATCGCAGGTATATCTGTTCCAAGTTTCTGGTTAGGTCTGGAATTAATCCAGCTTTTCTCAGTAAGCCTGGGATGGCTTCCAACCAGTGGACTGGAAACCTGGAAGAGCTATATTCTTCCATCACTTACAATGGGAGCAGGAATCATGGCCGTACTTGCCAGATTTTCCAGATCTTCCATGCTTGAGACCATGCGTGAGGACTATGTGCGTACCGCACGCGCCAAAGGTCTTTCTGAATCACTGGTTGTTATGCGCCATGCATTTAAGAACTCTCTGATCGAGATCGTAACAGTAGCCGGACTTCAGATCGGTGGTCTTCTTTCCGGATCTGTTATGGCAGAGACAGTATTCTCCATTCCCGGACTTGGACGTCTTCTGGTAGACTCCATCCAGATGAGAGATTACAAAGTTGTTCAGGCATTACTGCTGTTCTTTGCTACAGAATATATCCTGATCAACCTGATCGTAGATGTTCTTTATGGCGTGATTAACCCAAGAGTACGTTATGAGTAGAGGAGGAGAGAAGATGGCAGATAAGAACACAACATCAAATATTAACCTTGCTGCTGCCGAAGAACTCCCTAAGGCACAGAGCAAGTTCAAAGAATTTGTCAAGAAATTCATGAAGAGAAAAACAGCAGTGATTTCTCTGGCATTTATAGTTTTTATTATCTTAATGGCAATCATCGGACCGTATGTAGTTCCGTATGATCCGCAGGCACCGGATTACACAGCTATGATGCAGGGGCCAAGCGCAACCCACATTTGGGGAACCAATGAATACGGACAGGATGTTTTCTCCCGTCTGATGGTTGGTACCAGACTTTCTCTTACATGCGCGCTGACAGCGACAATCATTGGTACGGCTATCGGTGTTGTTCTTGGACTGATCGCAGGTTTCTACGGCGGAATTATCGATGCCCTGATTATGAGATGCTGTGATGTACTTTTCGCTTTCCCTGATATCCTGCTGGCTATCGCAGTTGTTGCCATCATCGGACAGGGTATGGTAAACGTTATGATCGCAGTTGCGGTATTTACAGTGCCGTCCTTCGCACGAATCATACGAAGCGCGACGATTTCCGTAAAGCAGGCTCCTTATGTAGAGGTTGCCCGTTCCCTGGGATGTTCAAACACAAGAATCCTGTTTGTACATATTTTCCCTGGTACGATCCAGTCTATGATCGTTAACTTTACCATGCGTGTAGGCACTGCAATCCTTGCTGCATCATCCTTAAGCTTCCTGGGATTCGGTGCAAATGTTACAGAGCCTGACTGGGGTTCCATGCTTTCCACAGGACGTAACTATCTGAATACAGCTCCTCACATGGTACTGTTCCCTGGTATTCTGATCTTCCTTACAGTTCTGGCATTCAACCTGCTGGGCGACGGTCTCAGAGATACCCTGGATCCAAAGATGAACTAGGAGGAAGAAACCATGGCAGAAAAATTATTAGAAGTAAAAAACCTCCGTACGGAGTTTAAAAGAGATAAAACATGGGTGACAGCAGTTAATAATGTAAGTTTCTCCATTCAGCCAGGTGAGATTCTTGGTCTGGTAGGAGAGTCCGGATGCGGTAAATCCGTAACCTCCCTTTCCATTATGAAACTTCTGGCACGTAACAGTAAGATTTCCAACGGTGAGATCCTGCTTAATGGCAAGGATCTTCTCAAAGAAGATAAAAAAGGCATGAGAAAGATCAGAGGACGTGAAGTTGCCATGATCTTCCAGGAGCCGATGAACTCTCTGAACCCATGTATGAGAATTGAGAAACAGCTGACAGAAGCAATCCTGCTCCATAACAATTTCTCAAAAGAAGAAGCGCACAACAGAGCATTCGAAGTACTGAAATCAGTAGGTATCCCTGAACCGGATATGACATTAAAGAGTTATCCGCACCAGCTTTCAGGCGGTATGTGCCAGCGTGTTATGATTGCTATGGCAATGTCCTGTGAGCCGGAGCTTCTTATTGCGGATGAGCCGACTACAGCCCTTGACGTTACCATTCAGGCACAGATCCTGGAGCTGATGGAGGACATCAGGGCAAAGAAGAATACAGGTATTCTGATGATCACACATGACCTTGGTGTTGTTGCTGAAATGTGTTCCAGAGTTGTTGTTATGTATGCCGGCCGAATTGTAGAAGAAGCGCCTGTGCAGGAACTTTTTGCAGATCCGAAACATCCATATACACAGGGGCTGATTGGTTCTGTACCGAAACTTGGAAGTGGTGTGGAATCTCTTCCGTCTATTCCGGGAAGCGTACCGGATCTGTCCGTAATGCCGAAAGGATGTAAGTTTGCACCGAGATGTAAATATGCAATGGATATCTGTCATCAGCAGGAGCCGGAGCTTGCAGATATCAACGAAGCAGGCACCAGAAAATGCAGATGCCATCTGCTCAACAAAACTGGAAAGGAGGCGTAACCTGTGAGCGAGCCGTTATTATCAGTAAAGAATATGAAGAAAACATTCCAGGCAAACGGAGGAATGTTCAGCAAGAAGAAATTTGTCCATGCTGTAAATGATGTATCATTCGATATCTATCCGGGTGAAACTTTCTCTCTGGTAGGTGAGTCCGGATGCGGGAAATCTACGACAGGTAAACTGATCGATCATCTGATCACACCGGATTCCGGTGAGATCTGGTTTGAAGGAAAAGAAATCTCCAGACTTTCCGAGAAAGAAATGCGTCCGCTGCGTTCTGATATTCAGATGGTTTTCCAGGATCCGGTACGGTTCCCTAAATCCGAGAATGAAAGTTCAGGATCTCATCGGTGAGCCACTTCTGATCCACACAAATATGAGTGCAGGAGAGCGTCTTAAGAAAGTACATGAACTTCTCGGCACTGTAGGATTAAGTCCGTCTCATGGAGAGCGTTATCCACATGAATTCTCTGGTGGTCAGCGCCAGCGTATCGGAATTGCCAGAGCACTGACAGTGCAGCCAAAGCTGATCATTGCAGATGAACCGGTATCTGCCCTTGATGTTTCTATCCAAGCGCAGGTATTAAATCTTCTGCAGCAGTTACAGAAAGACTTTAATCTTACCTATCTGTTCATTTCCCATGACCTGAGTGTCGTTGAGATGATTTCAGACAGGATCGGTGTTATGTATCTGGGTACGATCGTAGAGACAGCTCCGAAGAAAGAACTGTATGCAAACCCGAGACATCCATATACAAGAGCACTTCTTTCCGCAGTTCCGATCCCGGATCCGGAAGTGAAGAAAGAGCGTATTACATTAAAAGGTGATCTTCCAAGTCCGAGTAATCCGCCAAGCGGATGTCTGTTCCATACACGCTGCCCACATTGTACAGAAAAATGTAAGACACAGGTGCCGACACCTGTTGAAATTGCACCGGGTCATATTGTAAAATGTCATTATCCGGAACTTACAGAATAGGAATTCCGAAATAACAATATTACACCTGAAGATGAACAGTGAAGAAAACAGGATTCACTGAGAGATACAGGTCATCATGAATGGATGAGGAAAGAGGGGCTATGTTTACTGAGGAAAGACAAAGCGCAATAGAGAAATGTCTTCGTGAAAACGGAAAAGTCAAGGTTAAGGAATTAAGTGAGATGTTTCAGGTCACAGAAGACTGTATCCGAAAAGATCTTAAGATTCTTGAAAACGCCGGTAAGTTAAAGAGAACCTACGGCGGCGCAATCCTTTCACAGGATTATCCGCTGAAAAGAGACGTAGTAGACAGACGCCAGTTTAACCTTGACAAAAAGAGAACAATTGCAGCCAAAGCATTTAAACTGATCAAGAATAACGAAACGATTTTCCTTGATATTTCTACCACAAATATTGAACTGGCAAAGCTTCTTGCTGCGTCAAATATGCGTGTGGTAGTGGTAAGTAATATGATAGATATCCTGCAGATCCTTGCCACAAATCCATCCATTACCGCAATCGGTACAGGGGGAACAATGTACCAGACAGTAAACGGATTTATGGGAGCTGCAACGATAGAAGTGATCAAACAGTATAGCTTTGACCGTGCATTTATAGGAAGCTGCGGTGTGGATATGACTGATTGTGCAATTACTACATTGGGGGTAGAGGACGGATTGACAAAGAAAGCAGCCGTGCACAGCAGCAGACATAAATATGTTGTTATGGAAAGGGATAAATTCTATTTCAATGATTCCTATAAATATGCATACTTCGATGATATCAGCGGAATTGTTACGGATGAATTTCCAGATGATACGATCGTGAGTACACTGGAGAGAGCCGGGGTGAAATTGTTCTGATGCAGGTAAGTCTTCGGGGGACTTATCTGATCTGGTTAAATCAGTCAGCAGAAAGGATGATCTGTCTGGCTTAAATGAAAAAAGATGGAGGCAAGTACGTGAAAGAATATATTTTGGAAGCCTGTGTAGATTCTGTAGAATCTGCTATGGCAGCGGTTGAAGGAGGCGCAGACAGACTGGAACTTTGCGGTAACCTGATCATCGGCGGAACCACTCCGGGACCGTGGCTTTTTGATGAAATAAGAAAGCGTTCGGATATCAGGATCCATGCTTTGATCCGTCCGCGTTTTGGAGATTTCTGCTATACAGATGCAGAATTTTCCATGATAAAGCATGCAGTGGAAGATTTCAGGAAAATGGGTGCCGAAGGTGTTGTATTTGGGGTGCTGAAGCCGGATGGCACATTAAACATGGAACAGATGAAAGAGCTGATGGAGGCGGCAGGGGATATGTCGGTGACTCTTCACAGAGCTTTTGATGTATGTGTGGATCCAATAGAAACAATGGAACAGGCAATCTCACTGGGAATCAATACGATCCTTACTTCAGGTCAGCGTAATGTATGTCTGCAGGGGGCAGATCTGCTGAAGGAACTGGTAGAGAAGAGTCAGGAACGTATCACGATCCAGGCAGGAAGCGGCGTGGGAGCAGAAGTGATCCGCCAGCTTTATCCGCTTACAGGAGTTAGGGCTTATCATATGACCGGAAAGAGAGTCATTGACAGTGAGATGCAGTTTCGCAAGGAAGGAGTCAATATGGGACTTCCGATGCTGAGCGAATATGAGATATGGCGTACGGATGTAGATAATATCCGTGCCGCAAAGAAAGTTCTGGAGGAATTATAATGGCAGAACCGAGAGTTTTTTTAAAAGAGAACAGGGGCCGAATTGAAGAGAATTACCTGGAGCAGGCAAAAAACCTGCCCCGGGTTTTTGCGCCTGTAGACGAAAAATTACAGAAATGTACAGAGGAAGTGGCACTTGCATGTAAATATTTATATGCGTTTATGCCGTACAGTGACATTGGCAATTATCCGTTTGAAGTATTTCTGGACTATGCGGAGAATGGTGTGAGGCTCTGGAAAGAGAATCCGCAGGTTGCAGACCTTCCTGAAGAAATCTTCCTGAATTATGTGCTGTTTCACAGAGTAAATGAGGAGGAGATCGCACAGTGCAGAACTTATTTCCGCGCAGAGATCGGAAGCAGAATACAGGGAATGAACTTCAGAGAAGCAGCGTTGGAAGTGAATTACTGGTGTGCCGAAGAAGCTACTTATCATTGTACAGATGACCGTACTTTATCTGCGATTTCTGTATATCGCAGAGGAAATGGCAGATGTGGTGAAGAGTCTGTATTCACTGTAAATGCACTGCGAAGCGTAGGCGTACCTGCCCGTCAGGTATATGCGCCGAAGTGGTCTCACTGCGATGACAACCACGCCTGGGTAGAGATCTGGTGTGACGGTAAATGGTACTTCCTCGGAGCCTGTGAGCCCGAAGAAATCCTGAATAAAGGATGGTTTACAAACGCTTCTTCCAGAGCAATGATGATCCATTCACGTGTGTTTGACACCAAAATCCCGGAAGGTGAGGTGATCGGCACAGATGGTATGGTGACCATGCTGAATGAATTGAAGAGGTATGCAGTAACCAAAGAAATTACAGTAACAGTAAAGGATACGCAGGGGTCACCCGCAGAGGGAGCTGAGGTTTCCTTTGAGGTACTGAACTATTCAGAGTATGCACCGATTGCAGAGAAGAAAACAGACAGTAAGGGAACTGCCAGACTGACAACAGGACTTGGAAGTCTGCATATTTCCGCAAGAATGTGTTCTGACGGCGAGTGGTTCTATGCGGAAACAGTTATGAACACTGAGAAAGAAGATAACTGTGAACTTTGTCTGGTATCGCAGGATAAAAGAAATGACGGCGAATCAGAAAAGTGGACAGCAGCAGATATATTTGCTCCTCATGATGCACCTGTAAACACAGACATGCCGACTTTAGAACAGAAGGCGAAGGGAAATAAGCGTCTGACAGCAGCCAATGCACACAGAGAGCAGAAAGTAAGAAACTGGTCAAATCCGGAATGTGAACGTTTCTTGGAAAAAAAGGTAAACAGGATAGAAGAAGCCATTGCTGCCTCATACAGAGAAGATCTCCTGAGGGTTCTCACAGAGAAAGACAGAACTGACTGTATCAGTGACGTTCTGGAGGAACACCTGGAGCTGGCAATCCCATATCATGGTATGATGAAAAAGGATACCTTTGTATCTTATGTGTTAAATCCAAGAGTAGATGATGAAGTTCTTCAGAAATACAGAAGAGAGATTAAGAAGCATTTTTCCAGAGCTGAGAAACAGGAGCTGAGAGATGATCCTTCCAGAATCTGGAATCTGATCGAGAAGGCAATTGTTTCCAGACCGGAGAAAGAGCGTTCCAGTGTGATCACAACACCGGCAGGATGCATAAGGACCTGTACAGGAAGCTTCCTGTCAAAGAAAATCCTGTTTGTTGCAATAGCGAGAACCCTTGGAGTAGCGGCAAGACTGAATCCACATGATCGTTCTATGGAATATATGGAAAACGGAAGATTCGTTCCTGTGCTTGCAAGAACAGAGAAGAACTGTACTCTGATCCTGAAAGCAGGAGAGACTGTACAGTGGAAATATTTCCAGAACTGGAGTATTGCAAAACTGGAGAATGGAAGATATACATCACTGAAACTGGGAGCAGAGAATTTCGAAGATCAGATCCTGAATCTGCCGTTGGAATCCGGAAACTACAGGATTCTTACTTCAAACAGACTTCCAAATGGAAATATGTTTGCAAATGAATATCATTTTGAAATTCAGCCCGGAGAGACAAAGGAGATCGAGCTGGTACTCAGGAAAGCAGATCTGGAGGATATGCTGGAGAATATTTCCATGCCGGAATTTATGCTGAAAACTGAGGATGGTACAGAGGTGAAAGCATCTGACCTTACAGCAGACGGAAAACATATCCTGATGTTTCTGGAAGAAGAAAAAGAGCCTACTGAGCATATCTTAAATGAAATGATGGAGCAGGAAGAGGCTTTCGCAGGATATGCAGAGCAGATTATTTTTGTAGTGAGAAGCAAAGAAGCACTGGAGACACCGACACTGTCCAAAGCACTTGCAAAGTTAAAAAATATTCAGATTTATTATGATGATTTCTCAGAGATTATCAATACTCTGGGAAGGCGTATGTACGTAGATCCGGACAAACTTCCGCTGATTATTGTGACGAATGGAACCCTGAATGGGATTTATGCGACCAGCGGTTACAATGTAGGAACCGGGGATATGCTGCTTAGATTAATGTAACAGAGCGATAAATAAGATGTCCGGAGATGACACCTGTGAGCATCTTCTGGTATTGCCGGATTACATTATTATATAGATGTAAAGGATTGGATATTGAATTTGCATTTACATAAAGGAGATAAAAAATCATGTATCAGTTTAACAGAAAAGAATATGAAGAACGTATGAAATGGTATCAGGATGCCCGTTTCGGAATGTTTATCCACTGGGGATTATATTCTATTCCTGCAAGAGGAGAATGGGTACGCAGTACAGAGGAGATGCCTGAGGAAGAATACCTTCCGTTTATGAAAGAATTTGATGCCAGAGACTATAATCCGAAACAGTGGGCAAAAGAGGCAAAGGCAGCAGGTATGAAATATGTGGTTCTGACTGCAAAACACCATGATGGTTTCTGTTTATTTGACAGTAAATACACAGATTATAAAGTTACCAATACACCTGCAGGAAGAGATCTGATCAAAGAATATGTGGAAGCTCTTCGCGAAGAAGGTCTGAAAGTCGGTCTGTATTTCACCTTACTTGACTGGCATCATCCGGACTATCCTCATTACGGAGACCGCATCCATCCTATGAGAAACCATCCGGAATGCAGTAATGAAAACAGAGATTTTTCTCGTTATATAGAGTATATGTACAATCAGGTGGAAGAGGTCTGCACAAATTATGGAAAAATCGATATTATGTGGTTTGACTTTTCCTATGACGATATGCGAGGCGAGAAATGGGGAGCAACCAGACTGATAGATATGGTCCGCAGATTACAGCCGGGAATCATCATTGATAACCGTCTGGAAGTCAGTGGTGAGGGAAGAGGATCTCTGTATGAATGCGATCCGACACCGTATCATGGCGATTTTATAAGCCCGGAACAGATCATCCCGCCGGAAGGAATCTGCGACAAAGAAGGGAATCCGATGGTATGGGAAGCATGCTTCACCATGAACAATAACTGGGGCTACTGCGCAAATGACCACTATTACAAACCTGCTTCCATGCTGATCAAGAAGCTGGTAGAGTGCGTTTCCAAAGGTGGAAATATGATTTTGAACGTAGGACCTGATGCGAAAGGTAAATTCCCGAAAGAGTCCTCTGCGATTCTGTCGGAAATCGGACGCTGGATGGATAAGAACCATGACAGTATCTATGGATGCGCTCCGGCAGCAGATATCCCGAAACCGGATTACGGACGTATCACCAGAAATGGAAACAAGTATTATGTCCATATTTATGAGAATACATTAGGACCACTGCCGCTGATCGGATTTGATAAGAATAAGATTGTGAAAGTACGTGCCCTGGATGACGGACATGAAGTGCCGATCTCTACTTTATGGGTACACAGCGATTATCCGGATATCGCATTTGTTGACCTTGGTCCGGATCCTGTACTGCCGGATCCTGTAGACTATGTGCTGGAAGTGGAGATGGCTGAATAAAGATATAGAATACAAAAAGCTGCCGTATGGCAGCTTTTTTGTATTTCTTAACCGAACTGAGATGCAGGTGTCTGCCTGGTTCAGCATCGGTTTCTCTTGTTTACGAAATAATTCAGAATCCCACCGCCTACGATAATAACAAGTGCAACAGCAACAACACGTTTCGCTGCTTCCTGCGGCATCTGGCTTTTGGAACCGATGGAATCGGAATAGAAAGTCAGGGTATAATTGATCTCATGAGGGGTACCCATGGCGGTAGTGTCTGCGATTACCGGCATGCTCTCATCCATAATGGTAACCGGGATCTGGAATTCAGAATTCGTTCCTTCCTCATTGACAGGGAGATATTTTTTACCGTCAACGATCATGTAGTCATAATTAGAACTGCTCCACTGGATATCGGCAGTTACTTCGCCGTTTTTCACAGTGATCAAAGTCGGTGAAGTGACACTGGCTTTGCCGCTTCCGCCTTCCAGCTCTACCTGGATGGAATACTCCCCATCTTCTTTATCAAGAGTGAAAGCCTGTGCAGCAGGAACAGAAGTCCATACTGACAGACAGCAGATCAAAGCTGCCAGAACTGCAAAAATCTTTCTCATATTTCTTTCCTCACTTAAATTCGATAATTTTCATCATCCCACAATTGAAATTAATTGTCAATACTTTGTTGAAAAAGTTATCCTGTTTTAGTATAATAAAAAGTACTGTCCGCACGCAACATCATTGAGAACGTAGTGAACAGTGAGCACAATAAATGAATATCTGTGAATTGCTTTGCTGCGAAGCAGCTCCTGCAATTCTGATATCATAAAAATATATATGCAAATCACAGGAGGATATGGTAATGAGAGGAATTTTATACGGAGTAGGAGTTGGCCCCGGAGATCCGGAACTTATGACATTAAAGGCAGTGCGCCTGATCAAAGAGAATGATATTATTGCAGTACCGGGCGCAGAGGTGCGTGAAACAGTTGCATATAAGATCGCAGTACAGGCAGTACCTGAGCTTGCAGACAAAGAACTTCTGCCAATCTATATGCCAATGACACACGATAAGGCAGAACTGGAACTGAACCATGAAAAAGGAGCCAAGGCGCTGGAAGCAGCACTTGATACAGGTAAGAATGTAGTATTTCTGACACTTGGAGATCCGACTATCTATTCAACATTTTCATATGTGCAGAAGAGAGTAGAAGCAGATGGATATGAGACAAGACTGGTAAGCGGCATCACTTCCTTCTGCGCAACAGCAGCACGCCTGAATATCCCGCTTACAGAGTGGAACCAGCCTCTTCATGTACAGCCTGCAGTTCACCGCCTTGACAGTGAACTTGATCAGCCGGGAACCTATGTGCTGATGAAATCCGGCAAAAAGATGAATCAGGTAAAGGAAATTCTGGCAAAAAGCGGACGCAATATCCGTATGGTGGAGAACTGTGGAATGCCGGATGAGCATATTTACAACAGTGTAGAAGAAATTCCGGATGATGCAGGCTATTATTCTCTGATCATTGCAAAGGAACAGGATGGAGGATTATGATCGAAACCAGAGATCTGACAAAAACCTTTGACAATTTTATAGCAGTGGATTCCCTGAACCTGAAAATTGAAAAAGGTGAGTTTTTTGGTCTTCTCGGACCAAACGGAGCAGGCAAGACAACGACCATCAGCCTGCTCTCAACCCTTCTTCTTCCAACAAAGGGAGAAATCCTCATAGACGGTCAGCAGCTTACGAGACAACGTCCTGATCTGAAAAGAAAAATCAGTGTGATCACCCAGGAATATTCTATGCGTCAGGATATGAATATGGATGAGATCATGGAATATCAGGGCCGTCTCTATTTTATGCCCAGAAAGCAGATAAAGGAAAGAACAGAGGAGCTTCTGGAGTTCTGTGACCTGCTGAAATTCCGCAAGCGTACAGTCCGTAAGCTTTCAGGTGGAATGAAGCGTAAGCTGATGGTCTGCCGGGCACTCCTGACAGATCCGGAGATCCTGCTTCTGGATGAACCCACAGCAGGTATGGATGCTCTTTCCAGAAGACAGATGTGGAATCTTCTGCGTAAACTTAACGAGAAGAATCTGACGATCCTGCTGACTACGCATTATATGGAAGAAGCACAGAGTCTTTGCAATCGTGTGGCATTGATGGACCATGGAAAGCTGGAGGAGGTAAGTACTCCGTCAGCACTGATCGAAAGTCTTGGTGCTTATGCAGTAGACGAGATGACAGCAGATGGAACACAGAATCACTATTTCCATACACGACAGGAAGCAATCCGGTATCTGGAAGAGCTTACAGGGCAGGCGTCTCTTCGTGAGACAACACTGGAAGACGTCTTTGTAGAAAGAGCCGGGAAACATTTGATTTCAAAATAGCAGATATTAACTGAATCAGGGAAGTCCCCTGCGGAGGCTGCGAAAAAAGTTAGAATAATCTGGAGAAAAATGTATGGGAATTATAACAATATTATGGGAGAAGTGGGTAGAATTCCGCCGGGACTTCTATAAGATCACGCTGGCGGCAATGATCGCACCGCTAATGTATCTGATCGTATTCGGAATGGGAATCCAGACCACTTCTCATGGACAGCCATACCTGAATTTTCTGATTCCGGGTGTGGTATCACTGACAACTATGAACGGAAGCTTCAACGCCATTGCGCAGAACCTAAACGTACAGAGACTGTATGAGAAGGCTTTTGATCAGGTGATGATCTCCCCCACACCATTATGGCAGTTTATTGCCGGACAGATCATCGGGGGAAGTCTGCGTGGTCTGTATGCAGGAGGAATCATACTGCTTCTTACAGCACCTATTGAGACAGGACTGATCTTCAACGGATGGTCCTTTCTGGTGATGTTCCTGAACGGAGCAGTATTCTCAGCCATCGGCGTGGTGGTCTCCTTTCTGGCAAAAAATCACGCAGACGTGCCGAGGTTTTCCAATTATATCATTATGCCTATGGCATATTTGTGTAACACCTTTTTCTCAACAGAGAAACTTCCGGGATTTATAGGCAAGTTTGTATCAGCCTTGCCATTATCCCAGACCAGCCATCTGATGAGAAGCATTTCATCAGGTGAGGCGGTGAATTACACTGGTATTGGGATTCTGCTTCTTTATCTGCTGGTGTTTACTGTAGCAGCATCATGGTTTATTTATAAGAAGAAAAACCTGTAACTGACTGACAGGGAGGAGCCTGTGCTCCTCCCTGACTTATTTTGTATCCGACTGACTGCTACTCAGAAGTATCAGCGGTATTTGTGAGAACATGAAGATTATCAATTTCTCTCTTTTTTTCAGCAGAGAGATAAGGATAAACTTTGTTTATACCTGAAGTCACAGCATCATCTGACGGTACTTTTATCATGGAATAGACATCAGAAGGGTAGTTCTTAATGATTTCCATGAGATAATCTGCGAATTCTTCGTATTTTTCAAGTCCCATATAACAGTAATCGTAATAAGTAAAAAGCGTGGAATCAAAAGCACCTTCCTGTTTCCGGGAATTGCACAGATCCAGAGCAGTCTGGTAATCTTCCCGTTTGACAAGGGAATCCAGATGATCATAAAATGCAGCAGATGCTTTACATTCTGTCATGCATGTATCGTATCGTTCCTGTACATCCGGAGACAGTTCCCCCTTAATATCCTGAAGGTCTGTATAAAGCGGACTTTGAGAATGGATATTGACAGGCGGGTAATGTTTGTCCAGAAAATTAAGAATCACCAGGGCGGCATTATCATAATCTCCTGTCTTATTATAAAGTTCTGAATAAGTCAGGGCACCGGCGAAGGTGTTTTCATTTCTTTCCTTTTTGGAGTCCAGTATCTTTTTTGCATTTGTATAGTCCCCTGCTTCCATGGCTGCCTCTGCACGTGGAACAGAAGTGGAGTAATAGTCATCGGAAGAGTTGTCTACGTCAGGATCAGGCTCCAGGTAAGCAGGACGTGCATTAGAGGTGGCAATTCCGTTTCTTATCCATATATATCCCACATTTGCAGCGGAAAACAGAGCGGCTGCAATGGCAAAAGCACAGGCAGCGGTAAGCCTTTTCCTGTATTTGTTTCGTTTAAAGGAAGATGTCCGGCAGACTCTGAGAATATTCTGACCGTATTGTGTGGAGTTGATTTCTGTTTCTTTTTCATATCCGGAGGATTTAAATGTCTCCAGTATCTGCTGTCTTTTCAGAATTTCTATAACAGATGAATCCATAATGTATAACCTCTTTGCTTATAGCAATTCTATAAGTTTTTTATGATATCATTCTCAAAACAGTAAACGGCAGCACAAATCCGATCAGAAACTTAAAAAGATAACACCATTCAGGCTGCTGTTCAAGGCAAAGCTGATAAAAGGCAAAGTGTCTGCCAAGATGAAAAACATCAGTAGTCAGGATTACAGAAACTGCTACTGCAGGAAGGATCCAGGCAAGTGAAGGTGAGGGGCAGATCAGGAATATCAGAAGATGAAAAAGTGCACAGTAAATCAGGGAAAAAATACATATTTCCAATGGTTTTCCACTCCGAAGACCTGGCAGTATGTGAAAAAATTCCGGAACAGGCATTGTGGAAGTGGACAAAAGAGCGGAAATATCTTTTTTCAAATGTGTAATATCCTTATATCTTCTGGAATAATCGGCAGTACATTTATTGATTATTTTGCGGACTGATTTAGACAGACTGCTTTGAAATTCTTCTCTGCTCATCTGTTTAGGTGATTTACCGGTGAGCATAAAGGCAAAAACACATCCGAGAGAATAGATATCGACTCTGTCTGTAGGTGTCTGGTAATCCAGAATCTCCGGTGCAGCATAGGGATTGGTACCTGCTACGGTAGTGACCATATGATGGCTCCCCTTTTCTTCTCTGGCAATATCAAAGTCTATCAGTTTCACAGCTACATTCCGGCATAGTTCTGTGATACTTTTTCCGGTGGAAGATGTGGGCTGCTGCTTTTGGGAATTCAGGGGAAGGACATCTGTAAGCAGGATATTCTGAGGAGAAACATCACCATGTACCAGAGAAAGTTCCGAAATATTTTCCAGAGCTTCGCAAAGCTGAAGAAGGAAAATAAGTGCTTCTTTTTCGGAGAGTGTACGCATTTTCAGAATAAAATCCTCCAGGGTGAGGCTTCGCATTTCCGAAAGCTCCTTTGTGGGATAACTGAGGCAGGCGGGTTTCTGTATAAATTCGTTGATTGCCAGAGAATGTCCGTTTTCTGAGAGAACACCATACACAGTTTCGATATAAGGCGACCATCTGGAACTGATTTTTCTGTAAATTTCAGTTAAGGAAGCAGGAATCTCTTTCAGGACTACACTGCATCTGTCAGGCGAAAGGACAGCGTGTTCCTGCCTGATTTCAGAAACATAGGTAGCATAGTAATTTCCATCTTTTTTTAATCTGGGCGGAGAAAGCTGATCTGTAAAATCAAAATCAATATAATTTTTAAGCCTGGGATAGAAATAATCTAAAATAGTCATAGAAACCTCATATTGCTGTAAATACATATAACGCCTGCTCTCTGAGAAGAAAACAGGCGCGTTTTTCGGTAAGTGATCGTGTCAGCTGTAATACATTGTATCACTTCCGGATCAAAATATAAATGATTTTCTGTGAAAAATATATAGCAATTCCCGTTGCTGCAGGAATAAGATGAGCAATAAATCAGGATAAGATAGAAAGTCCATTGTTCATGAGAAGTTCATTGATGTCATCTACACTTCTATGTGCTTTAATACCTGACATAATAATAAAATCTCTCTGGTTTTTTGGATAAAAGTCAGATTGCAGTGTACATTTTAATACTTCTCTGGTTTCCCTGAGATTTAATTTCAGAACGATACAGACGATGATCAGTTTGTCCCGTCCGAGATTCTTGGTTCCTTTCAGAAATTCATGAAGATGGGAAGGATAAATACCACACAGATCTGCAAAATGATTAATGCTGGAAGGCATTTCTGTGATCTTGGCATATAGTTTATCCCTCATTGTATCAGGAGAAACAAATTCTACTTCTTTTACATCTACCGGTTCTCCTTTTTCAATTTTGGCAAAGATATCATTTGTGCTTAGTTTCTTAGTCATAATTTCCCCTTTAAGTTACTGTATCCGGCAATAACTTCCTTAAAATTCGTGGATATGATGTCAGTGCTAAAACATTCTTAACCTGACATTATATATGTACTATATATCTCAAAGTGAATCTTTGTAAAGAGAAAACGGGGAATTATATACTGACAGTGTATGAAAACGTTGCTATTCACTCTGTTCTCCGTAAAACTTTTACCGGTGAACAGCGATAAAACGATATTTCCAATTATTGACTTTTATCCTTTGAATGATATACTTGAATTATGCATAACCGAGCAGCTGTTTTTGACATCTGTCCGGTTAAATTTTCACACAGCCATAATAACAGAAGAAAGGGCATACATTATATGAGTAAGTCAAAGATATTAATCGTTGATGATTCACAATTAAACAGAGAAATCCTTTCCTGTATGCTGGAAGATAAATATGATATCTGTGAAGCTGAAAATGGAAAGCAGGCAGTTGAAATCCTTGAAAGATGCCATAAGGATTTTAAGCTGGTGCTCCTTGACCTGATCATGCCGGTGATGGATGGTTATCAGGTACTTGCTGTTATGAAGGCAAAGCAATGGCTGGATATGCTGCCTGTTATCTGTATTTCATCAGAGACTTCCGGAGAGAGCATCCGACGGGTTTATGGACTGGGAGCAAGTGATTACTTTACGCGTCCATTTGATGCAATGACAGTTTTTCATCGCGTTGAGAGTACGATTGCGCTGCACGACAAGATG